>JAGMFA010000099.1 GCA_023127875.1 Candidatus Zixiibacteriota bacterium | reverse complement strand
TAACTTTTTCAACAAGCCCTTCAGGGTGCGAAATATGTGCGCCCCGCCAGAGGCGGGGCGGCTACCGCGTTCAAGTTTCTACACAGCCCGATTAGAAGAACTCCCGATCTATCTTTACTTTTTCAAACTCCTTTCCCTTTTTGGTTCTACCTTTCAGCCATTCCTCATAAAGATGTATCTTCGCCGGAATGGCAAAGGGAGATTGAGGCGAGGTGATTAAAGCTTCACCTGCCTCCAACATCTGAATCTCCGTTCCCAAATCAGAAATATCCTGCTTGGCTGAGGATTTCACTATGTTTCTGTCCCTCTCATCAGCCAATCCCAGAATGAACAGGGTATTGAATTGAGACAGAAGCTCCTCGTCAATCAACTTTGGTTGTTGGGTGATGGCGCACAATCCGGTCTTAAACTTTCTTCCCTCTCTGGAGATCTGGGCAAAGATGTTTATGTCGGATCTCCCCTTTTGAGAAAGCACCCTCTGCGCCTCCTCCATTACGATCATAGTGGGCAGAAGAGCTTTAAATTTGGCTGGATCCTGATACGCACGGCTGTGGTGAAAAAACACCGCTCTAGATAGGACTGCTGATATCAAAAGCTCCTCCTGTTCAGACATGTTGGAGGTATCCACCAAAACCAGCTTGCCCGAGTCCAGATCGTTGATCACATTTCTGGTAATGGATAATTCCGGATCTTTATGGATGAACGGAAGCCTGAGGATCTGCTCAACTCTTCTCTGAACGACACCAGCAGTTGATTCAAAAAACGCTCTGTTAGTGGAAAGTTTAATTAGAAGATCTTCCGTCTTGGCGTGGGCTATCTCCTGCATCCAATTCTCCCCGAACAGATATCTTGCCGCATAGAGCATCTCCACCTGCGGTTGGGTAAAATCGTATATGTGACGGAAGTCCTTTATGTTTATTTCCCGCGGGCTTATCTTGAGCTTGTTGTGGGGACCACCTAGATTACGTGAGCTGTAAACTCTCAGCCGCTTTTCTGCCAGAGGATGATCCACCAAACCCTTATGAGCTGGATCTCCCCCACCATCGTAATACTCACCATGAGGATCTAAGATCAGCATGCCATATTGAGAAGATTCCAGAATCGTGCCGGCAAGGACTTTCATCAAATTGCTTTTGCCCATGCCGGTGGTGGCAAATATTCCAATGTGATAAGGAAAAACCTCTCCGGAGATGCCCACCCGAAAGTCCAAAACATCCTCCCCCGATCGCAAAAACCCCACCTCTAGATCACCCATGAAGTTCTTTAAAAAGTCAAAATCATTCTTCTGCGGAGTTCTCACCCTAGAAAAATGAGAGGGAATGGTTTTGGGCTTTCTGAAGCTATTCCCCTTTATATATCCTAAGGGGACACAGCGTCCCACCTTATAAAGCCTTCTTTCCTTTTCATGGAACTGAAAAGGCTCATTTTGTCTATCCAAAAGCATCATGTTTCCCGCGGTTCTCTCCGCCCAGTTGGGATCAGACGCCTCCACTCCGTAGCTTACGTCCACCACCCTCAAAAAGTAAGGCAATTTTCTATCCTCATCTTCCGTCAGAAGAATATCCCCCAGATGCAGGTCCTCTTCGTAAAAGGTTCGAAAGTAAAGTTCGGTGATCTTCTTTCCGGTGATTCTTCCTTTATAATCCATTTTCACATCCTTTATCGCTTTTAATCTGTAGGGGCTTGATTCATCAAGCCCGCTCTTGTTGGATTGATCCTACCGTAGAAGTATATGAATATTCAATAAAACACTTAGAAGAACGATATCATCACGTTGTTGACTATTTTGTACTCCTTTCAAGCCAAGCAATATGTGTTAGCGCTAAGTATGCTTTTTCGAAAAACTGCCACAAGCAAAAAACTTTAACTGTTTCATCGTTCATCACATGGCGATCCGTTTCCTTGCCCTTAATCTTCTGAGATAACTTCATTACTTTTGAACCTATTGAATGCATGTTTTCTGTCGCGAGTAAATTCATTATTTCTTTGCATTCTTTCTGCAAATCAGGAAATCTATTTTCAGTTACATTAAGGAAATGAGGCAAAAGCTCGAGCAAAACTGACTTGTCTTCAGTCCCATCTCGTTGTTTTATCTTAGAAACAAGATCAAAATAAGCGTGGTCAAAAGGTTTACCTGAATCCACCAGTTCTTTAAGCTTCCTGTATTGTATCTCATTGTAAGTAATAAGAGATTCTATTTTAGATTCAATCAGAGGTTTTATTTTATATTCAGTTAGCATCTGCTCTAGTTCTTTTATTCTTATGGCTTCCTGACCTCCTAGAAGTCTCTCAATCAGTAGTTGAAAAATCTTTGACGCTATATAAGCATGAGGCCTGTATCCAGTTGAACCATTCGGATGCTTCCATTTGAAACAATCCTCCCAGAAATTGTAACCCGTCTCCTTTCTATAATGTTCAAAAGCATTTCCGTGAGACAGCTCACCTCTCGTCTTATAGAATTGCTTGCTCCATTCCGCGAATGTCCCGGCCAAAGGGCTCTCGCTTAATTCGAAAGTCTGGACTAAATTCATAGCCAGCAGCTCGGCTTTATTTGTACCTTTTAATTTGAAGATATGCTCAAAGGCAGTGGCAAGGTTCAAAATGTCTTCTGCATGGTCATGATTTTCTTTGCGGGTTCTATTGAACCTCTCCATTGCTATTATGTATTTATCCTCCAAATCATTGGCATCGAATCTTTGAATCAAGAAATGCCCATCATGCAAAGACAGAACTTCAGGATAGGTTACTCTTCTTGTGACTTCTCTAAATCCGGGTGCCTCGAAATGAATGTGTTGATTCCCATCTTGGATGCCTTCCAACCAATATTTCATTTCTGCTACTTCATCTGGTAACTTCTCTGCTTGTAGGAGATAGTAAGTCAACAACTCAAGGCTGTAATCGGGATGTTCTTCAAAAACAACATATCTGAAGATTGTCATAATCTTGCGAACATCAAGAACGATGTTCTGAAACGGCTGATTTGAGTCGAAGTAGTAGTATGTAAAAAGCCCTGAGAACCCGTTATTAAACAACATCTGTTGGATATTCTTTAGTAATTCCTCATTCTTGTCATTTCCTAATTTTCCATCAGCTGAACCAAATCGATGAAAAGTTGCTTCACCTATCGAACAAGATTCATGAAGGTACACATTAGGAAGAATTAGGAAGTATTCGGTGTTCATTATAATTCCTTTTGATTGTAGCTTCTAACTGCTAAACCCCTTACGGGGGCTAATTGTTGTAACGCTCAAGTTCGTTTGCGGGTCGGATGAATCCGACCCCTACAATCTTCTATGTTTAAAGACCAGAACCTAACTTAAACAAGCCTTTACGGCTTGCTGCCAAGCCATGAAGGCTTGGCTACGCGAATAGAATCTAGTTCACTTCATCTATTCAAATCCGCATTTAACACCTCATGAAAATCGGTAAACAAAAGATCCCAGTCTGAAGTGGTGATACCTTTCTCGAAAGCCTTAGATTGCAATTTATATCTGATATCCTCTATCTCCGATAAGGTGATTCGGGAGATATTATGAACTGCCGCCAGCGGATAAGGGTATCCCAAAAAAGCAGGATCGCCGGAAAGATGCGATAGAACTGAGAAAACCAGATCTGCATCAACAGGATCAACTCGATTGATATCTATCCGGAAGCCAAAATCAGATGAAGCCTTGAGTTTAGCCACATAGATTTTTCCGAGATAGCTGGAGCCGGTGGTATGAAGTTTCTCATCTGATATCTGGCAGAACCATTTTGAGTTGGGGCAGAACCTTTCCCCTGTTTTCATCACTGCCGGAATCAAGGGGGATTTATCTCCCCAGTAAAGGGTGCTGGTTTTGGTCACTCCCACCAGATGAACACCCTTATCTTTGGCTTTCCGGGTGAACTGGAGCATGAAATTATAGGGCGGAGCAATGCTCGCCTTAAGCGATCCGTCGATTAAAAGCATATCACCGCCTTCCAACTCATCTAAAAGCTTTTGTGCCATTCTCCATTCGGAGAAAAGGCGCAGGCGATCCAGCATCTTCTCTATTCCCGGAGCTTCAGATGGCTCTTCACCCACAAGATCACGATAGACGGAGACATACATTTGTTTGAGATTAGCTTTTGAGATTATCTCCAACTTCAAGGGAATCATCTTTTGATCGATCCTTTTTCCCAGCTGGTAGATAACCGACCCAACCCGATGGACACCTATCAGAAATGACCTTCCTTTAACCACCGTAGCCGAACCACCATCCACAGCCGCAATCTTCCCCTTTGACTCTTTTTCTCTGATTGTGTGAAAAGAAAGTTCATCTAGGTCCTTATCCAGATGCAAAGGCTCTTTCTCTTCCTCATCTGACTCCACCTCGATGTAAGAAGGCTCCTGATTTAAGGCCTCCTGGATGAAGTTCACTGCTTGATTTATCTCATTCTCAATAGTTTCGTTTATGTCCAACATTTTTATTTTCCTTATTTAACTTGAAGGCGGCACGTAATTTGAATTGCTTTTTACACGCAACCTGTCCTATGGATCCTGTGGAAAGGTTGCGGCTGTCTTTCCCTTAACTTGTTCCGCGTGGGTGTGCATTTGTAGCCGCAGGTCATTTGTTCATTTGAATCCATAGGAACTCAAATGAGCTTCAGCTTGCGCTTTTTGTCTCTTCATCTTTAAGACTACTGCTTTTCATCCGATACCATGCTAAAGTCCTTAATTTTCCATCTTCCCCTTTTCTTGTTCAGAAAAAGTGTAAGCGGTTTTTCGATCTGCTCTGGTTCTTCTGCATCTGTGGCATATTCTTCACTCAGTCCCAGTCTCAATCTCACCTCCGCACGATCTTCCACGATCACAAAACTCTTGCTTGCTATCCGGGCACTTTCAAGCTTTTCTCCCAGGAACAGGCTATCCAAAAGCTGAGAAGCTATGTTTTTCTTTTTGTCTTGCATTATCGAATCCAGCACGGTTTCACTTCTCTGATTTATCCCCCTTTCAAACTTCGCCAGAAGTTGCTTTATCAATGCTACGTCGTCATCCGGTCTTTTCCCCACACATCCACATATAAGTAGAACCACAAAGAAACACCCGACAACCTTGAAGAAATATCTTTGTGTATTCATTTTAAGTGCTATGATGATATTAAGCTAAAAACCGATACAATTATAAAAAGAAGTTTGGTAAAACACAACTTTTATTTTTGAAAACCCTTGGAAGCCTTGCGTAAAAAAAATGAGGGCTCACTCTGGTAGGATAGGGGGGCTAAGAATCTATCCTGAGGGGTCCAGAGCTTGCCCTCATACAACTTTTCTTTTTATTTTGAAACCAATTAGAATATAGAATCTGTCAGAAGAGCCGTCAAGGGAAAAGTTGATTTTTTAAAAAAATTTGCTAATGTAATTGCTCCAGCAAATTCTTTGGTAGAACAAAAAGACGAAAGTTTTCTGAAGCGTCTCTTTTTGTTGCCTCATTTCCGTTGTTTAATTCATAGAAGAATCACTTTGATTCTCCGGCATGAATAGGAGCCGAAGATTGGTAAAAACTAAGAAGTGGGCGTATCAACTATAAGAAACACTCACAGAGTATGTCTACAAGAATGAATTGGAAAAAGTCTATAAAGTTCATATTCGCGGGATCTGTGGGACTGATATTTTTGTGCTTTCCTTTCTCCGTAAAGGCTCAACACTTCTGTGCTCCTGACTCCAATATCATCAAACTTTCCAGCACTCTTTGGTCAGACTTAAGGGACATCAAGTTTCATGACTCAAAAGCCTTTTGTGTGTTCTATGATGGATTGACTATATCAGACCTGTCCAACATCAATTCCCCTCCCCAGATCGGACAAGTGGAGCTTACCCCAAATGGTCAGAAGGTGGATATTTCAGGCAACTACGCTTATGTTATCGCCACAGATAGCCTTATGCATTTGATTGACATTTCATCAGTTAACCAACCACTCTTGAGAAACAGTTTCAAGATGCCCCATCTTCCGGTGGATATAAAAGCCCGGGACAACTGTGCGTACGTAGCTACAAAAAATGCCGGACTCTTGGTTTTTGATGTCTCGGATCCCTTCAATGTCTCTTTGATTGGTTCATGTAGCGTAGCTGGTTTTAAGGCTCTTTCCCTTTATTTATATGGTAATTTAGCTTATCTGGCAGGAATAGGAGGATTAAGGCTGATTAACATTGTGTTCCCCTATCATCCCTTCTTATTTGGATCTTATGATGAGATCGCAGGAGCAAATAAAGTCTTTGTCAATGCGGATAGTGGAAAAATCTTTGCTTATTTGGGCAATCCAGTTCAGCTATCGATTGTGGATGTAACCAATCCCAGAGATATCTTTCCGCTTTCCAGTTACTGGTCAACATCTACCATGGCTGATATTTCAGTGTCTGGAGATTATGCCTATCTGGGCTTAAGCTTTCGTGGGCTTCTGGTTCTGGACATGAGGGACAGGGCCTCTCCAAACGAAGTCTCTGCCCTTTTGTTGGGAGACTATACCCGAGGAATCTTTTACTTCTCTGATTTTGTCTTTGTCACCGACCACTTCGAGCCCACAAAGATTGTCAACGTCTTCAATCCTGATCGTCCCTTCATCTCCGGTAGATGGATCGTTCCCGGCACATGTAAAGATATGGTAGTTAAAGATGATATTGCCTACGTGATGTGCGACCATTCCGGACTTCACATATTAAATGTGGAGGATCCAATCCATCCTCAGGTGATGAGCACTCTTTATGCTCCTTATAACAACAACGGTGTCGATGTTGAAGGAGATTACGCATACATCACCGCTCTTCTACCTGGAATGCAGGTGGTGGATATAACAGATCCTTTTAATCCAGAAGTTGTGGAAAGATACCAGCCAGACGGATATACATATGGAGTAAAGGTAAAGGAAGGATATGCTTATCTTTTAAATGCCCAAAATGATATTCAGATCATAGACGTGCAAAATCCTATAAGTGTAATCCCCAGAGGATCTGTCCAGACTCCGGGAACTGTCCAGGAAATTTTCATACGAGACGAGTATCTTTACGTTGCTGATCTGTCCGCAGGACTGACCATTATAAATGTGGATGATAAAGATGATCCTTTCTTAGTCAAATCTGTCCCTACGGTGGGGAGGTGTAAGAGTGTATTCTCCTCAGGCAATCTTTTGTTCTTAGCCTGTGAGGAGGTGGGAATGGAGTTATATGATATCACCGATCCAGAGACACCGGTGTTGGTAAGCTTTTATTCCACCTCTGACGGAATTAAAGATTTGTACGTAGAAGATCGTTATGCTTATTTGACCATGGAAAATCACAAAATAGAGGTGGTTGATATTACTTCTCCTTCTACTCCTGTTCTTGCTGCCAGCTATCACCTTCTGGATAACCCGGGCAATCTAATGGTAAGGGATGAACATATTTATCTTTGTGACCGTCGTTCCTTTAAAATCTTGAGATTTCTTCCACCTCTCCGGTTGCCCAAGGCAAGTGCGAAGAAGATGTGAGCCGCTGATTGACATCCCAGGAATATAGATTTCAAATGTGGGTCCTCTCCTTCAGGATGAATCCAAAGAGTCACTAATGCATAAGCTTATATCCGCAGGTGTGAACCATACGGGATTGTCGAAAAACCCTTTTGGCAGGGCTAAA
>JAGMFA010000098.1 GCA_023127875.1 Candidatus Zixiibacteriota bacterium | reverse complement strand
CAGAAAGGTCAGAAACACCAGTATCGCAAGTTCGTTATTTCCTTTTTTATGAATGGCATACCTCATACCGCAGGACAACTGAAAAAAATGAAAAACAGCCATCCGCAAGTCCAGCATGTCCAGCAAGTCCAGCAAGTTCGTAGGGATCCCGCCTTTGGCGGGATGGCTGTCCGCTTTTACGTTCGGACAGGGACACTTCTCCCGCCGGAGGCGGGCTCAGTGCAGGCCAAGCCCTGTCCCTACGAAGCTAACCTTTGCTGGGTGCGGGTTGGGGTTTCAGAGCCGATGGGTGCAAACCCTTGTGTTTGAAATAATAGGTTTCTATCAAAGAGAGGACATTGAAGGCGGTCCAGTACAGGGTCAGCCCGGCGGGGAATGAGTAGAAGAAGAAGAAAAACAGAATGGGCATGAAATAGACCAGCATGGCCTGCTTGGGATCTTTTATGGTGATTTTCTGCTGCCAGAACATGGTGCCTGCCATGATGATGGGAAGAACGTAATAGGGATCCATCTGAGAAAGATCTGTAAGCCAAAAGATAAACTCTGCCCCTCTAAGTTCTATGGTGCTGCGGAAGACCACAAAAAGCCCGTAGAACACCGGCATCTGAAAGAGGAGAGGAAGACATCCGCCCAAAGGATTAACCCCTGACTGTTTGTAAAGCTTCATGGTCTCCTTGTTCAAGCGGGCGGGGTCTTTTTTGAATTTCTCCTTCAATTGGGCTAACTTTGGCTGAAGCTCCGCCATCTTTAAGGTGGCTCTGGTGCTTTTGCGGGTCAAAGGATGAAAGGCACCTTTCATCAATATGGTAAAGACGATAATGACCAGACCATAGTTAGGGATTATCTTCTGCAGGTTCACAAATATCCACAAGATGGCGATGGAGAAAGGACGAATGATCTTCCAGCCTAAATCAACCATCCCATCTAAACCCACCCCATAACTCTTCAAGATCTGGTATTGGATGGGACCCACGTAAACCATGAATTTATCCTTCAAAGTGCCCGTTCTTTCAACCGGCATCTCCAGGAATACGCCTATCCTTTTGCTCTCAATCTCCTCCCCACCTTCGAAAGCGAGGCTCCTTTTACCAGAAGCTGAAAATCCCATTCCCATCCTGGAAAGAGGAACTAAAGCGGCGACAAAATATTTGGTGCGGGTAGCCACCCATCTGGTCTCCCCGGAACCTGCCTCCTGCAGAATGCCAACTTCCGCTCCCTTGGGCTGATGAAACTTCTTTATCTCAGATAATTCCGTCCCCATCATGGAATAAGCCGAGAAATAACCTAAATCCTCTTTTCTGTTCTTCTCTGTGGAATTTAGACCGGAAGCCCAGCTCAGAAGATACTTTCTTCCCATATCCAGTTGACCCACTCCCTGGATTTCAAACTCCAGTTCAAAATCGTATCTCCCATTGAAAAAACTATATCTTTTTATGATCTGGACCCCGGATTTTGTGGTGAGGGTGAAATTGATTGTTCCGGTGGTATTCCTTTCGTCCAGAACAACCTTGTCCCGATCAACCTGAAAATTGAACAACTCCAGACTGATATTACTATCAGGAAAGACCAAGTTTAAAGCAAGGGGTGGCTGATCAGAAGGGAGAAGTTGAATGTCTCTCCCATCCAGATCCTGATATTTTTTCAGAATGAAACTTTTAAGAATCCCTCCCTGGGACGAAAACTCAGCAGTATAAAGTTCTGTCTCCACCTTCACTGTTTTTTCTTCCTGGAGAGTATCCTTGGGCGCCAAACTCAAGGGTTTAAATTCAACCTCTGGAGGGGGAATCTCCCTTGTTTCTTGAGACGGTGGAGGAGGTTGTCTGGTGGTGTCAACTTCTGTCTGTGGCTTAAGTGGGGCTCTTTGAACTGGCTTCCCACCGGTTATCCAGTCCATGTATATCGGATAGAGAATTATAATCAATCCTATTATAATGAAGCCTATGATGGTTCTTTTATTCACAGAAATCTCCTAAGGTAGCGGGTCAAATCCACCCGGATTGAACGGATGGCACCGGGAAATTCTCTTGACCGAGAGCCACCCTCCTTTAATTAGACCGAATTTTTTTAAAGCCTCTATGGCATACTCGGAGCAAGAGGGATGAAATCTGCACGAAGGGGGAAACATAAGTCCCAATGTATTCTGGTATATTCTGATAGCAAAGATAATAAGACGACTAAATGTCCGCTTCATATAGGTAAATATTGACATCAAGTTAACACATCCGCATTCATCTTTAATGCCAAGTTTCCCCCTCACCCCAATCCTCTCCCCCAAGGGGAGAGGGGAAGTAAGGTAGGAAGTGAATTTTCGGGTGTTTGGATTACTCACCAAATGAGACTCTCCAGTTCTTCTCTTAATTTACGAAGATCTTTTCCTCCCGCAGTGGACTTACACAACACCACCACACCTTCATTTTTATCGAATTTATCTTTGCTTTTTCTCAGAACCTCTCTTATCACCCTTTTGATCTTGTTCCTCAAGACTGCTTTTTTGATCCCCCGACCGATTTTTATTCCAAACCTCTGCCCTTCAATACCTACCTCCTGCAGGCGGAAGACAATTAGGTTCTCACCTTTCTTTTTGATCCCCTTTTCGATTATTTGCCTAAACTCAGACTCCTTTTTGACCCTGATACTTTTGGGAAATCCTTCTTGACTCACCTTGGATTGGTCTCCAACCCGGCATACAGACTCCAGACTTCAGTATGCAGAAAAAGTCCTTAGTCTGCCTACTGGTGTCTGGTGTCTGACGTTTGACGTCTGGCGTCTGCTGAATGGGCGATCATTTATTGACCTGAACCGTTAGTCTGCTTCTTTTTTTGGCTCTGCGTCTTTTTAGAATTTTTCTTCCCGCTTTGCTGGACATTCGTTTCCGGAAACCATGATCTCTGGCTCTTTTTACGTTTGAGGGCTGAAACGTTCTCTTCATGCTTTCTCCTTCTTTCTTTTGACCATTTCATTTGAGCTATTAATATAAATAGCATTCTTATATACGTCAAGCAAAAAAGTCCTGGATGCAGGTCGGAATGTCCCAGTAATGTTCTTAATTAGGGTTCATCTCCAATTTAGTGGAATCAAGCATCAGCGAAAGCCTGTCCCAGACGGGTCTCCGTGATTAAGAATCCCTTCGCTATGTCGTTTGAGTTTTCGGGCAAACCTGATAAGCTCGGGGTTCTTGCTTTCCTTAGCAAGATTACACCACCTCGTATGAGTGCATACGCATCATCCAGAGCTGTTTGGGCTCGCTCTTTATTTCGATGCCTATAAATCTCTTTTCTGCCAGAGGCAGAAATTTCTACTTGACCCAAAAAGAAGTATTGTGTTATACTTATGCCAGACATCTTCTCCTCCTTTCTGGCTTTTTTGTCAACAACATTATAGCAGAAGGAGTAAAGCATGTCTATACTTTCTCGTATGAGTGCATACGCATATTTAGCTCGTATTCTCATCCACTAATTGGGAGAAGAACCAGATTTTTCAATATATCCTTCAGAATGAATCCCACCAAGAAGAGGCTTACCAGCTCAAGGATAAACAAACAAATATTTAACTTGCTTCGCTTTGGATGGATTATTATCTTAGACCGAAAACTATTTACTTTATGCCAGTATCTTATAAAAAAGTGTTGGTAAACTCTCAAACTTATCCGGTGGAGGTTTTATGATTCAAATCCAAAGACTTCGTACGTTGTCCCTCAGGGACTATTTAGTCCTATTTTTTGGTTTGATATTTTTGTTTGCGAACATTTGTGTTGATGAATTGAATTCTCAGGAGGGGATTGTGGTAAAAAAACCCCCGAAAACCCGGGTGGATAATGTGGTAGAAGAAATTTTTGGACAGAAGGTGGAGAATCCATATCGCTGGTTAGAGGATACAGAAAGTGAGGAGACAGATAAATGGGTGGATGAACAAAATCAGTATACCCGGTCTGCCTTGGACTCACTTCCAGCTCGTCAGAAGATCAGAGAGCGCCTGGAGGAGCTTTTCTCCATTGGCTACATAGGCGCACCCCAGGTGCATAAAGGTCGTTACTTCTACACCAAACGGGAAGGTAAGCAGAATCAGTTAGTTCTTTATGTGCGTGAAGGCATAAAGGGAAAAGAAAAGGTGCTGATAGATCCAAACATCCTCAGCCAAGAGGGTCTGGTTTCGCTGGATTGGTGGTATCCCTCAGATGAGGGAAAACTATTAGCTTATGGTCTTTCTAAGGAGGGTACCGAGCAAAGCACTCTTTATATCATGAATGTGAAGACTGGTGAAAAGCTACCAGACGTGATCACCAGAACCCGATATACGGCCCTATCCTGGAAAAAAGACAACACCGGATTTTACTACTCCCGTTTACCCGCGCCAGGCACAGTTCCCGAGGGTGAGGAGAACTATCATCGACATATCTTCTATCATGTGCTGGGAACTGACCCGGAGGATGACCCCAGGATATTTGGCGAAGGAAGGGACATGACCGAATGGTCCAGCATATCTTTTTCATCGGACGACCGACATCTTATGCTTTCGACGTTCATGGGCTGGGACAAATCCGATGTATATTTCCAGCCCCTTCAATGTCCCCCCGAATCTGCAAAACATGAAGGATTTATCCCTGTAGCAGTGGGGAAAGGAGCGCTATTTTCTGGAGAAATTTTAGGAGATAACCTCTATCTCCACACCAACTACGAAGCGCCCAACTATCGTTTATTCAGAGTCAATTTGAAAACTCCAGCCATGGAAAACTGGGAGGAGCTCATACCAGAGAATAAATCGGTGTTGGAACAAGTGTTGGTGGTGGGGGATAGGATAATTGCCAAGTATATGCATAACGCTTCATCTCGACTCAAGATATTTTCTATATCCGGTGAGTATCTCAAAGATATTGAATTGCCCACTTTGGGCTCCGTTTATGGTTTGAATGGAGAATGGGACGGATCTGAGGTTTTGTTCGGCTTTCACTCTTATTTCATACCACCCACCATTTACCATTATGACCTCGAAACGGACAAACTCACGCTCACCGATCAGGTAAAATCCGATATTGATACTTTATCGTATGAGGTAAAGCAAGTGTGGTATGAATCGAAGGATGGGACCAAAATATCGATGTTCTTGGTGCATCGGAAGGGAATAGAACTGGATGGAGAAAACCTCACCTTATTGACCGGATATGGGGGCTTTAACAATGCCTTGACGCCAAGCTTTCAGCGAAATACTTTTCTATGGTTGGAAAACGATGGAGTGTTTGCGGTTGCAAATCTAAGGGGAGGATCAGAGTACGGAGAAGAGTGGCATAAGGCAGGCATGTTGGGAAATAAGCAGAATACCTTTGATGATTTCATTGCCGCCGCCGAGTGGCTGATCTCCGAGGGCTTCACCAACCCCTCCAAGTTGGTCATCAGAGGGGGAAGCAACGGTGGACTTCTGGTAGGAGCCGCCATGACCCAGAGACCTGACCTTTTCCGTGCGGTAGTGTGTTGGAATCCTCTTCTGGACATGGTCAGATATCACAATTTCTTAATCGCCAAGTTTTGGGTCCCGGAATACGGCTCGCCAGAGGATTCGGTCCAGTTTCAGTGGCTCTTTGCCTATTCTCCATACCATCGGGTGGTCGATGGAACGCCATATCCTGCCACAATGATTTTGACAGCAGACTCAGATACCCGGGTTGATCCCATGCACGCCAAGAAGATGACTGCCCGATTGCAGGCGGCTACCTCCTCGGATGCTCCCATATTGTTGCGCTTTGACACTAAGTCAGGACACGCCGGAACGCCCCTTTCCAAAACCATAGACGAATACACCGACACCTGGAGCTTCATCTTTTGGCAGTTGGGAATAACGTATCAGTAGCTAAGGCAGGAAGAGCGGAAAAGCATGTTATAGGATGGAAGTTGCCCGAATGTTTATAGACTTTAAAAACTGTTTATGAATAAATCTGTGTATCTTGTGAAGATGAAAACTTAACTTCAAGGAAGCCATTTAGATCTTCATCCTTCAGGAGCAAATAATGGCGAAAAAACCTATTTATCTGGATCATAATGCTACCACTCCCATCGATTCAGAGGTTGTCGACGCTATGCTACCTTTCTTGAGGGAAAATTTTGGTAATCCCTCCAGTTCCCACTGGTATGGGACTCAGGCAAAGCAGGCAGTGGAGCAATCCCGCCAGAGCTTAGCTGAGCTTTTAGGATGCTTTCCCGATGAAGTGATCTTCACCAGCGGAGGAAGTGAGTCCAACAACTTGGCTATCAAGGGAGTGGCTTATGCGTTTCAGAACCAGGGCAAACACATCATCACCACTCAAATTGAGCATCCGGCTGTGATCGATGTCTGTAAGTGGCTGGAAAAAGAAAGTTTTACGGTCACCTATCTGCCAGTGGATGAGTATGGCTTGGTCGATCCGCAAGCTATAAAGAAAGCTATCACAGCCCAAACCATATTTATCACTATAATGCACGCTAATAACGAGGTGGGCACCATTCAGCCTATTTCTGAGATCAGCAAAATTGCGCATGAGCATAACATCATCTTCCACACTGATGCGGCTCAATCAGTGGGAAAAATCCCAACCAAAGTGCAGGAGCTTGGCGTCGATCTCCTATCGGTGGCAGGACACAAGTTCTATGCTCCCAAAGGCATCGGCGCTTTGTATATCCGCCGCGGAATTAAAATAGAAAAGCTAATGCATGGTGCCGATCATGAACAGAATCGGAGGGCGGGCACTGAAAACGTGTTGGAGATCGTTGGATTGGGTAAAGCGGCCCAAATCGTTCAGAGAGATCTGGAGAATAATTCAACCCACATGCGCAACCTGCGTGATCGTCTATGGGATGGTTTGAAAAAGAACGTTCCTGGTCTCAAATTGAATGGCCATCCGGAGATGAGATTGCCCAATACACTGAGCGTACGCTTCCCTGGCGTCGACGCTAACACCTTGCTGTCTGAGCTGGATGAGGTGGCGGCCTCTGCCGGAGCCGCCTGTCATGCTGATTTAGCCGAACCCTCGTACGTTCTCGTAGCCATGAACATTCCTGCGAGTGTTGCATTTGAAACTATCAGGTTCTCGACCGGACACGCCAATACCGAAGAGGAGATTGATTTTGCCATAGATAAGATCACCCAGGCGGTTGCTCGCCTGTCCCCGGGGGTTGAAACTGCAACTACCCAGGAGGTGAACCTAAAGGATATAAAATTGACTCATTTCACTCACGGATTGGGCTGCGCCTGCAAACTTCGACCGCAGGCTTTAGAGAAGGTTCTCAGCAGTTTGCCACCGGTTGTGGACCCCAACGTGATTGTCGGCACCACCACCTCCGACGATGCGGCTGTATATCGTTTACAGGATGGAATGGCAGTTGTGCAGACGGTGGACTTTTTTACTCCGGTTGTGGACGATCCTTATGATTTCGGCGCCATTGCGGCGGCTAACTCCTTGAGCGATATCTACGCCATGGGCGGACGACCCATCTTTGCCCTCAGCATCGTGGGCTTCCCGGAGAAGCGATTGCCTTTGGAGGTTCTCCAGCAGATATTGAAAGGTGCACACGACAAAGCCAAAGAGGCAGGCATTAGCATCCTGGGAGGTCATACCGTGGAGGACAACGAGCCCAAATTCGGCTTAGTCGTCACCGGCATCATCGATCCTGATCATGTTCTGACAAATGATAAGGCTAAACCTGGGGATGCAATCATACTGACAAAGCCGATAGGGCTGGGAAT
>JAGMFA010000097.1 GCA_023127875.1 Candidatus Zixiibacteriota bacterium | reverse complement strand
AAATCTGTGGAGTTCAGTCAAGCCAGCCTCTTTTTGTTGGATAAAAAGAAGAATCAAATGGAGGAGGTGGTTTCGGTGGGGAAAAAGGTGGATTTAATTGACTTCGTCAGGTTCGATTCTGGAATGGGTATCTCCGCTTGGGTGGCTAAGGAGAAAAGACCCATTCTTCTTTCCAATCTACATCGGAGGAGGAGAGGAGAGAGAATCAAATCTTTCCTGGCAGTGCCTTTGATTTTGAATGGTGAACTTTTTGGGGTTATGAATTTAAGCCACATAAGAGCACACGCTTTCGAACCGCAAGATGTGAAGTTTTTAAGCTTAATCTCTGTTCCAGTGACCTTAAGCTTGGAGAGGATGTTTTATCATTCGGAGCTGGAAAGGCTCGGAGAGGAGCTTCAACATGCCAGGCAATGCTCCAAACAGCTTGAGGAAAAAATCACCCGGATGGAGAGCATGATTCCCACCTCACAACTGTTGCAAAGCCTAAACCGGAAGATCAAAACCCCGCTTTCCAGTATAGCGGAAAATGCACAGTTTCTTTTGAATAGTTTTTCGCCACGGCAGGATGAGATATCTCACCGGGCAAGAAAAAGTTCTGATCTTGAGTTCAAACGCGGGTTAAAACAGATCAAAAATGAGGTCAATCAGATTACCAAGGCTACAGAAAAACTGCTGAAAATAAATTTTAGCTTGTGATACAGGGAGCTTGTGGCAACCAAAGCCGATTTCAGGCAATGCCACCTTCCTTTAAGATTATCAACTCAATTGATTTAAGAATAATATTTATGCGGAACCTCATCGGATCAAATAACACGTTCCAGACAGCAAAGTCTGGTTTTAAAGATTTAGAAAAGCTTTTGGATGAATTACCCCTGGGGGTTTTCAAAAGTTCATCGGAAGAAGAACTGGAGTATGTGAACGGGTTTTTGTTCAGATTGTTTGAGGGAGAAGCCGAAAGTAAGCTTAAAGAAGAAGAGTCATTGAAGTATCAAGTTTTCAGGCAGGTTAAAGGCTGTGTGGAATCTGGCAAGCCGTTGTCAACGAGAGTGAAGATTCTTGAAGACTCAAACCTTTTGATTCGCGTCTTTCCGGTAAAAGATGAAACGGGAAAGCAGGCAGGAACAGTGGGTTGGGTGGAGGATCTATCAGGTAAGACGGACTTACAGTTGAAACTGGAGAAGAAGATAAATGAGCTTTACATATTGTGTGAGTTAGGCAAAGTTTTAAGAAGCACCCTGAATTTGGAGGAGACACTTCAGATCGTCTTAATCGGCGTTACCGCCGGACAGGGGCTGGGATTCAATCGCGCTTTCCTTTTGCTTTTGAACCAGACGGGCACCATGTTAGAGGGAAAGATGGCTATCGGACCTTCCAACCCGGAGGAGGCAAAAAGAATCTGGGATTCCCTTAAAGCCCAAAAGCAGTCTTTGGAAGAGGTGCTTCACTCATACAAAGATGCTTTAAAGGAGAAGGACATTTTAGTCAATCAGATTGTAAAAAAGCTAAAAATTCCACTCTCGGATGAAAGAAATCCACTAATTCAGTCGATGTTAAATAAAAGGGCATTCAACATCACCAGAGGAAAGAGAAAACCAGATGAAGATACCTTTGACATCCTGCAAACCGGTCAACTTGCGGTAGCTCCTCTGATATCGAAGGAGAAGATGTTGGGAGTGATCTTGGCTGACAATCTGATCACCCAAAAACCGATTGAAGATGAGGATGTCAAGCTACTTTCAATATGTGCTCATCATGCCTCAGCCGCCATAGAGGGCTCTCAACTCTATCAGGAATTAGCAGAAAAGGTAGGTAAATTAGCAGAAGCCAACCGAAGGATCGCAGAAAACACCAAAAGGCTTTTGAAAATGGAGAAGCTGTCTGTTTTAGGACAGATTACCTCCCAGGTGGCGCATGAACTGCGAAATCCCATGACCATCATCGGGGGATTTGCCCGCTCGATCTTAAAGAAAATGGATACAAAAAGTCCAGATTATGAATACATAAAGATCATAGCTAAAGAGACCGAAAGAATGGAAAACGTTTTGAACAATGTGCTCAATTTTTCCAAACCTGACAGTTCCCGTCTTCAGATGGTCAACGTAAATGATCTGGTGAACCAGACCTTTGAAATGATGGAACCGGAGATAGATTCCACCAAAATCTCCATGGTCAAGTTTCCTTCTCAGAATCTATCGTCGGTTCGGGCAAATCCAGATCTTATTCGACACGCTCTGTTAAACATCTTCAGGAATGCGATATGGTCGATGCCTCAGGGAGGTGTATTATCTGTGAGCACCATACAGACAGACAAATCTGTGAAGATAGAAATCAAAGATACCGGGTTTGGCATTTCTCACGAGCACATGAGCAAAATCTTCGATGCTTTCTTTACCACCAAACCTGAAGCCTGTGGTTTGGGGCTGACCATAAGCTCAGAGATAATCAAAAATCACGGAGGTAATATCGGTGTGGAGAGCACAGAGGGAAAGGGGGCCACTTTTTACATAGAACTGCCTTTGGCGGAGGGTGCGATGGGAGACATATCATCGGAATCTGAAGTGGAATCTTAAAACAGGGAGGGAAAGGTGAGGATCAAACAATCTAAAGGAGAGCCTCAAGTGAAACAAAACCCGATCAATTCATCCCGTAGGGCCACCATACTGGTGGTGGATGATGAGGATCACATTCTAAAGCTCTATAAAAAGGAGTTGTCAGAAGAAGGGTATCAGGTGAGAACCACCACCAGAGGAGAAGAAGCTTTAAGTATGGCCGAAAAAGAAACACCGGATTTGGTGATTCTGGATATCAAACTTCAAGACCAAAACGGTCTGGACATATTGGGTGGTTTGAGAAAGCTTAACAAAGACAACCTCATTATACTGAATTCGGCATATTCCACCTACAAAAGTGACTTTCAGTCATGGCTGGCAGATGCATATTTGGTGAAGTCCTCCAATTTGGATGAACTTAAAAAAAAGATAAAAGAGCTGGTGAATTTCTGAAGATAATCTGCTTTTAGTCTTTTTGGCAAAATCAGCCCAGACAACAAAGCCAAATGTCAAAAGAGGATATGATCAAGTCCCAACAGATGGAAAAAGCTTCGGACGTGTTGAAATCACTGGAGGAGCTTGTCACCCAGGCGAAAACCATGGCGTCCAACCTGGCTTATGTCGCCTCCAAGGCAAGGGAGGCGGGTAACATTCCCACCCGGGTATACGATGACATCCTGGATCTGGTTGATCAGACCGGACGCACCACCTCGGACATAAACCGGATGATCCGGATGGTTAGAATGGAGGTGGGAAGACTTTATAAGCTTTCCCGACACGGGGAGATAGAGCTGGAAAAGAACAGAGAATTGGTTGAAAGGATTGAACGATCCTTAGAAGCGGTTTTGGCTGAAAGTCAAAAGGTGTTGTATATCGTGAAAAAGCTGAAATCCGTTTCGGCTAATAATAAATTGATCTTGTGATACAAAAACTGGAAATGAAAGTTAAGGAATTTGAATTTCATACCGATTCTTATGCAATGAGGCGTCCCCAAAAGTGACCAATCGAGTTTTTGAGTGTATCAGTCGATGCAGATGATCAGAGAAAAGAGAGGATGTGTGGAAATATCCTTTGATTCTTTGGTCAATGACGACAATTCAGATGCAGAAGTCGTATTCCTTCAGACTACCGGGATTGGAAGAAACTTTTGGTGAAGCTTTTTGAAAAATCAGAAGAGAAAAGAGACTGAATCCATCATAAGAAATCTTGGTTGCGTATTATTTTTTAGTTTATTTTTCGAAAAAATCTTGACAGCTTATAAATAATAAAGAGGGGAAAAGCCTTCTGAATTCTTGTTCCCAAAAAGAGGGTGGCTATGCTGATTTTGACAAGGAAGTTAGGAGAAAGCGTCACCATCGGAGATGATATTAAGATAACCATCTTAGGGGTACGGGGGCGGCAGGTGAGGTTGGGGATAATCGCTCCTCAGAAAGTGACCATCCATAGAGAGGAAATATATTTCAAAATCCAGGAGGAAAATAAAAGGGCGGTTGAAAGCGGGTTGGATGAGGTTTCCAAGATTGCCACCATGATGAAGGAGGGCCGAGACAAACCACCAGAGGAGGTTTCCACTTCTGATCTTACTGAAACTGATAAATCCGAAAACAACAAAAACTCAAAAAGAGGTAGGAGAGCAAAACCGAAGGATTGAGTTATGTTTTTCAAAACCAAAAAAAATAGAGGCGAGGATTTGAACCAAAAGGTGGAGAAGTATAGAAAATGGTGGCAGAACCAAACTCAGGCTTTTTCTTTTGATCGATCAAATTCCTCAAAGAAGAACAAGCCCAATAGGAAATCTTTTGATTCAAGCTTTGTCTATTACGAAGAAGGTTAGACAATTTGCAGACTGCAGATTAGAAACAGAAGATAGACAAGAAATATCTCTTGCTTAAGTTGTTCTTCATTTGAATGAAGCATTTCCCTTAAGATGTTCAAAGTTGGGGGATAAAATGAAATGGAATTCAAACAGTCTTGGTTTTCGATTCGCACCCATCATAAAGCAGGGTCACATTAAGGGGGGAGAATGAAATTTGTCACTACCAAATTTGGCGAGATCGACTTTAAGGAGAACGAAGTAATCCTTCTTCCCAAGGGCGTTCTTGGCTTTTCTCAGCTAACCCGCTATGTGATTCTGGAAAGGAAAGAATTTACTCCTTTCAAATGGCTTCAATCCGTGGAGGATCCCAATGTGGCTTTCCTGATCACAGATCCTTTACACTTTTTCCCGAATTACAAACTGGAGATTAATGAGAAAGAGTTGGAAGAGCTAAATTATACCAACTCCAGCGATCTGATCAACTACGTTATAGTTACAGTTCCCCAGGATGCGTCACAGGCTTCTGCCGATCTTTTGGGACCATTGGTGGTAAACTCTAAAAAGAGATTAGCCAAGCAGGCGGTCATGCCCAACAGCCCTTACACCACCAAGCATTACCTTTTAGACGAGCTTAAGAAACGATTACGACGAAAACATCTGGGCAGAGAAACTTCTGCATGAGGGGCAAATTTTTAAGCATACCGGAGAAGATCCCCCAGACATTAGCTTGAGATAATATCCAATATGGCCATCACACTCTTTTTGCACAAACATATAGTGCTTTGTTAAATAGTAACTGATATATTTGTCTTGACATCTTAAGTATTCTGTGCCCACCAGGTTCCCTGACTTGGCGGGAGGCTTCTGTCGGGTCGGGGACCCGACAGGCACACAAAATAAAAACTGATATATTTGTCTTAACATCTTAAGTATTCTGTGCCCGCCAGATCCCCTGACCTAGCGGGAGGCTTCTGTCGGGTCGGGGACCCGACAGGCACACAAATTCTTAGGCATACCGGAAAGGTTCTAAAGATATTAGCTTGAGATAATCTCCAATGCGGCTATCCCAATCTTTTGGCACAAACGTCTTCACATAAAAGTTTTCTTTTATCGAGGCTTTTCTGAAATTTCCTCAAATTCTAACAGGGAGGAATTTTTTGAAAATCAAAGATTACCTGGGAATAGATGCTGAAAAAGAAGCAGAATTAAAAGCAAAAGCTACTTTCTCTCAAGAAAGACACATCCGCGAACCAAATCGGCAAGAGAAATTTTCCCCTTTTGACAAAGCAATGGTTGGAAGGATTTTCCCTAAGGCTGAAAAGATTTTGAAAGGGGGCATTCCTTATCCTGTCACCGCCGGAGTTTATCTCTCTTATACATGCAATCATAACTGCCTTGGTTGTCTTTACGGGAGCGTTTACAAAAGAGAAAATATCTTCATGGAATCAAACAGCTTCGGCAAACTTCTGGAGAGCTTGCATTCCTTGAAAGTTAAATTTATTGATCTCTCCGGAGGAGGTGAGCCTACACTGCATCCGGGATTTGGTGAATTTGCACAAATGTGCATAAAAGAGAAGTTCAAGTTGAGCCTCTTGACCAATGCCGTCTCACTTGATCCCAATGTAATTGACCTTCTGGTGAAGGGTTTTTCCTTTTTGAGAGTGAATTTAGATGCCAGCAATAATGAGGTTTATAATCGGATTCATCATCCTCCAACTCCGAGGGAATTTCAGAAGGTGGTGGCTAATTTAGAGATGATCGTCTCCGAAAAGGAGGAGCAAAAATCAGATCTGGTCATAGGGGCTGAGGTTCGACTGGATCAAAGTAATCTGAACTTCATGGAGGAGATGACCTGTTTGGCTAAGGATATGAGCATGGATTATATCCAGTTCCGGATCAACCACAAAACCTCTGATTCTCTGCTTTCAGAACAGATAAGCGGGGTGTATGAACTTATAAAGGAACTGAAAAGGAGATACCATCCGTTTGAAGTGTATGGAGAAGTTGAAACCGGAAGGTCTCGCCGTAGATGTTGGCTTTCTCCTGTCCATCTAATCATAAATCCTTCGGGCGATGTTTACCCCTGCCCTCAATATCCTTATCGTCAAGACGCCACCTGTTTCGGCAATATCTTCACCCAGTCGGCAGAGGAGCTCTGGTTCGGTGCTGAGCACAGCCGGATAGTTGAACACCTGAAAGAAAATGATTGTCCTATCAAAGATTGTCCATGGCATCTTTATAATGAGTTTGTATGGCGGGTGATCCAAAAAGACGAAAAAGTCAACCTCTCCTAATCTCTCCGAACGTTCCTCAAAGGGATTTATCAAGAATTAAAAGATCTGAAGAAGGTGGAAGTCGGACTTTTTGTGATGGATTTTGCTAAATACAAAGAGATGTCTACCAGGTGACTGATCTTTCAGCTATTCGTCTCATTTTCCCTGCTTTAAGGCCCATCTCGTAAATTCGAACTATAAAGTTTAAAGCCTACAGGTCGATACAAATAATAGAGGAAAAGTAACAACAGATTACAAACTTTGTTGTTTTAAACAAAAAAGTTTGGGAATTTGCTCTCTTAGGGGTTGAACGGAATTCTGATTGTCATGTCAGACAAGGTGTTAGCATAGACCATTCTGAATTAAATCAGGTGTGCAAACATTTGCACAGGAGAAGAGAGAGTGTTATCTTCCAGCGGAAAAGAAGAATTTGATGAAAAAAAGGAGAATCCTTTTATCTTGCCTTCAAGAAAAAAGACTGGAAAGAAGACAACTCCTATCTTACCCCAATCAGAATGTCAAGAAAAAATAGCAGAAAATCGTACCTCAGATTGGATAACAAAAAAAGCTGACCTTTCCGATAATTCGCCTCCCATTCGAAAGGGAAAGGTGAAAGAGGCAAAAAAGAAAAAACAAAAAGGGGATTACAACAGCCAGGAAGTTTACAAAAAAATCGCAGACAGACTTATGGATTTGTTCGGTGTCTGAGGACCATCAGTATATTTGTCAAAGAATGGTTTAAGTAAAATATTGAGAACCAGTTTCATTAAATAGGCTAAGATAGTTTTTGGTGCGGTGATCTTCGGCAGCCATAGGAAGGTGAACTTCAGAGTAAAAGTTTGACTTGATTCATTCTATCTCTCTTGTCGGTAAATTCTTTGAAAACGAAGGATTTAAAAGGCAACCATAAATGTCTAAAGGATTCAAATTCGGATCCACAGGATCCATATGATAGGTTGATTTCCCTGCCCGAACACTCTTCTCCAATTTTTCAAAGTGGGTCAATAATACCTTGACAAAGGATTCGTAGACAAATATATTTAAGTTAAGTTTAGGACTATAGATCAGAGGTGTATAGTTAAAGGAAACAGAGACGTTTCGATTGTAAACGCTGAACGTATTTCGGGCGATTAGCTCAGTTGGTTAGAGTGCTTGCTTGACATG
>JAGMFA010000096.1 GCA_023127875.1 Candidatus Zixiibacteriota bacterium | reverse complement strand
ACTTTCAGTCGGGGGTAGTTGACTTGCCAACTAAAGGCAGAATAAAAAGTTACAGAACGAACCAATTTTAGCCCGATTTCTGAAAAAATATTGTGGTTTTGATATGTTTTTTGTTGACAAACAGGCACAATGGATGTAAAATATTATGATTTATTGTGAATCTTAGGAGCGAACGTGTCAAGAGATGTCCTGTCGATTTTTGATAAGTGTATGTGAGTAAATGTCTTATTGCTGTAATTCTATCCTCTAAAAAGGAGAGATATGCTGAAGGTCTCCAACAATAAACTGGTTATTGGTAAAGAGGAATATTATCCGTTTTCAGCCGAGATGCACTATTTCCGGGTTAACAAAAGGCACTGGTCAATCTGCTTTGAACGAATCAGAAAGGCGGGATTCAGGATCATATCCACCCGGGTGCCCTGGAATCTGCATGAACCGTTCATAGGGGACTTTGATTTTATGGGGGTTACTAACCACACCAAGGATCTGGTGGTCTTTTTGGAACTGGCAAGAGAATTTGGACTCAAGGTGATTCTCCATCCCGGTCCGTTTATAGGTTCGGATTGGAAAAATGGAGGATACCCGGACTTTTTATATAACAGTCCTGAGATTTTGGCAAAGGATTTCAATGGTGAGCCGGTTAAGATTTTGACCGGAAAGGATGATACAGAGAAAGGTTTTGTTTTTTCCCCACTTCACCCGCGATTTATGACTCACGTTAAGAGATATTTAAGTGCCCTCTCGGATGTAATAAAGAGCTACATCTACCCCAAGGGTCCGGTGATTTTAGTGAAGCTGGACAATGGGCTTTTATCCTTGCATCCTGACCGATCACCCGAGAATTTAAATCCTTTTAACCAAGACTACAACGAGCATCTGATCAACTCCATGTTTCCTGAGTATCTTAAGGGGAAATACGAAGGTGTTAAAAAGCTGAATCAGCTTTATGGAGAGAAGCACCGCGATTTCAAGGATGTAAAACCTCCCGGGGAGATGAAGATATCGAAGCTTCAGAATCTGGTCAAGTATTTCGACTGGATCAGCTTCAAGGAAAGGATTTTCGCTGATTACGTCCTGAAGCTGAAGGAGCTATATCAGTCTTTTGACGTTTCCCCTTTGTTTTCCGCTGATCTTTTCTTCTCCAGGGATTTTTCCCTGCCTTTTAACTGGATGGCTTTGGAATCTGATGATTTTTTTACCGGAATACGTGTGCTATGGCAGAATGATTATGTGAAGTTAGCTCGTCATCTACGATATTTTGCTACCTGTTGTAAGTTTCCCTGGTCTTCAGAATTTGCTGTGGGAGCCCGGGCAGACCGACCCCAGGATGGGGAAAAGTATTTTCCAGTCTCCCCTCAAAAAGTGAAGTTTCTTTTGATCACCTCTTTAGCCTCGGGGATAAAAGGATTCAATCATTACATGTTCGTGGAAAGAGATCATTGGTATGATGCACCTTTAGCCAATGACGGAACCATTCGCCCCAGTTTTGATCTGGTTAAGAAATTTAATGATCTGACAGAAAAGATCCAATTGGAGAATTTAAAGTCTTTCCCTCAGGTGGGATTAGCTAACTACCGTCCATACCTCTGGTTCGATTATCTATGCGCAGGTCAGGTGACTCAAATGAGATCCATAAGAAAGGGAGGAGCACCTTTTTCCTATCTCCCATTTCTACTCTCCAAAACTCACCTGACGTTGAGCCAGGATTTGATTAACTTAAAGCTTCACTTCGGAATGCCGGATCTCTGGCATAAAGAGAGTTTGGAGGACTTCCCGGTTCTTTTGGTTCCTTGTGCCGAATTTATGGATGAGGAGACTCAAAAGCTTCTGGTCAACTTAATCAGAGGGGGAAAAACCTTGATCCTGTTTGGTCTTCTACCCCGATTTGACTTAAACATGAGAGAGTGTAAGCTTCTGTCTGATGCTTTGAAACTGAAAACCAAGGTTGGATCCTGCGTGGAGAGAGTGCAAGTTTCTGATCAACAGGTGAACACTTATCTTTATGGATATATAAGGGGAGCTAAGAGGTCCCAAGTTCTGGCAAAATGCCAGGACCGGCCAGTGGGGGTGGTTTCAAAATTAGGCCAAGGACGTGTCTTTGTTTTCACCTTCGATATCTCCGCTCAACTTTCTCATCATAAGCTTTCCTTCTTAGAAGAGGTGCTGGACCGAGCAGGGGTGCGGAGCCAAATATATTGCGATGCTCCAGAGGTGGATTTGGTGTTACAAAAAGATGAGAAAAACACCATTCTCTATCTGATCAATCCCTGCGGAGAGAATTCCACTATAAAAGAGCAAAGAAAGCTAATACTGCGATTTGTTCCCCGAAAGTTGGGAATAAAGGGAAAAAGACTTCGTTTGGTTGACCTTCTGGGAGATGAGGTGATAAAGACCTCACCGGAGGAGCTAAAGGCTGGAGTGATGATCGAGATCGCCCCCCAAGATAGCCGGATGTATTTAATAGAGACAAGATAGAGGATTTTTCTCCCCACCAGTTAAAAAACAAAAGTTCAAAAACCAACTTTTTCATTTTTCCAATAACTTATGGGATACTGACTTTAAATCACATTCTTCCTGTGAAAATTGTAAAAATAAACTGGGATTGGCAGTTTGATAGACCTTCAGCAAGACAGTAATTTATAACCAGCTAACTTCTTGTATGCCAAACCGTTACACAAGAGAGCCGGGGTCCTGTTTGGTGAAGCCTTGTCTAACTACCGCAAAAACTTTTGCAAGATTTTGCGTATACTTTAATATAGAGTGTGACCAGATTGGCGCGTGTTTACATAAGGTATTGTAGAATAATAAGATAGCATGTAGCCCAGGTCGCTCTGGAAGGAATTTTGAGAAGACCGGCTAAGGATGGAAAGGCTAATTTTGTGATTCGTGGGAAGCCTGAGTGGATTAAAAAAAGGAAGCAGATTGACGTCTTGCTCAGAAGAGCCCTAAAAGGCGGGAAGCAGGCTAAGGATAAGTTATACAAGAAGTTTAGCATCAAGGTGTATTCCTCGGAAGAGGTGGAACAGTATGTAGAAGAAAAGCTGAAAACCGAGGTGGGTGAAGAGTTACTATCTGAAGTTAACGCAAAAGCTATGTCAAAGAAAAAGAACAGACAGATGGTGAAAAGAAGATAAGGTTCCCTTTATAAGGACAATTCAAAATAGGTGGAGTGGTAATTGAGGCGTCGCACGCATTGTGTGACGTTTTTGCTTTTATAATGACAAAATGTAGCGGAGACCTTTCTCGTCCTGAGATTCTCGAAGGAAGGTCTCCACAATCACAAGTCAACTACCCCCGACTAAAAGTCCGCAGGATCTCAGTTGAGTCAAATGACCATGGGATCGGGGGCTTGGAATCCGATGCGTATGCACTCATACGAGCTGAAGTCGGCTGAAGGTTACTCCGTGATACGAAAATCGTCGTCTCTTTATTCAACATCTTGGCTTTCCAGATATTGCATGATTACTTCATCTGTAACATTACCTGAACTGGCAGCAAAATATCCTGCTGCCCAAATATGTCTGCCCCAAAATTTCTTGCTAAGTTCCTTAAATTCTGCAAGCGTTTTTCGCGAGGTTTTACGCTTAAGAAACTGCACCAACTTAATCACGGAGAGATATGGAGGGACAGACACAAAAATGTGGACATGGTCTTTTGAGATATGTCCTTTCAGAATTTCTACATCGTTTGCACGACACATGCGAAGCATTCATACGAATTTCACGGATGAGCTCACGCATTCTCTCGGCAACTTGACCGTGTAAAACAGACTTGCGATATTTTGTTATCCAGACCACGTGACACTTTAAATCGTAAACCGAATGGGAACCTTTGCGATAGTGTTGCACACTTCACCGATACTAAAGTCTTTGACTAAAGTCAAGGGTTTTTCTCCCATTCCCCGAAGGGGACAATGAATGTATACCTTTCCTACATTGTCCATGCTTGGAGAATCATATTGGTAAACTCCCATAATCACGTCGTCGTTTAAAAGTCAAGCTTTTTTTCGTTTTGTAGATATATCATCAAAAGCCGCACTATTTTTCTCTTGACTTTCTCAGAAAAGTGGGATTTATTCAATACGAAAGTTTTCGCTATGATTTGATTTTTAAAGGCTCGGATGATTAAGCTACAACGCACCATCAAAAAACCTGCTTTCCTTTCAGGGATAGGACTGCATACCGGTAATCAGACTACTGTCACCTTCAAACCGGCACCCATCGGTCACGGCATCGTTTTTGTGAGGGTCGATCTTCCCAACTCTCCCCAGATACCAGCGGATATAGATCATGTGATAGATATAACCCGAGGGACCACGTTAAAAAAAGGAGAGGCTAAAGTTTACACGGTGGAGCACGTTTTAGCCGCTTTAGCCGGGCTGGAGTTGGATAATCTTCGGGTGGAGCTGGATTCCAGCGAGCCGCCGGTAGGAGATGGAAGCGCCTTACCCTTTGTAGAGACCATACTGAAAGCTGGTATAGAAAAACAGGATTGTCCCAAGAACTATCTGGAGATAGAAACCCCGCTATTTTACTCTGAAAAGGATAGAGGCATCGATCTGGTGGTTGTCCCCTCTGACGATTTAAGAATCACCTTTATGGTGGACTATCGGAATCCAGCTTTAGGCACGCATTATACCTCCTTGGTCTCGCTGGAGAAGGAATTTGTAGAGGAATTTGCGCCGGCGAGGACCTTCTGTTTCTTTCACGAACTGGAGGATTTGTACAAGGAAGGTCTGGCAAAAGGGGGAACCCTTCACAACGCACTGGTGATCTGCGATGAGAATAACTGTGAGGCAAAAATCGGTAAGCTCAAGGAACTGTATGGGGTAACCGAGGAGGTCTTTGTGGGCAAGTCGGGGATCTTAAATGATGTTCCACTGAGGTTTCCCAATGAACCGTGCCGGCATAAGACCTTAGACCTGTTAGGAGATTTGTATCTTTTGGGAGTGCCGTTGAAAGGGCATGTTCTGGCGGCAAGATCCGGACATGCGGCAAATGTGGCGCTGGTAAGAAAGCTCCGGGAGCAATATGAGAAGGAGCAAATAACCACCAAATATCAAAAGAGAGCCACCGGAGATTATCTTCTGGACATAAATGCCATCTTAGAAATCATGCCTCATCGTTACCCCTTTTTGCTGGTGGATCGGGTGGTGGATATTCAGCCCAGAAAAAAAGTGGTGGCGATCAAAAACGTAACCATGAACGAGCCTTTCTTCTCCGGTCACTTTCCCGGTCATCCCATAATGCCGGGGGTGCTGATTGTGGAGGCTATGGCTCAAGCCGGAGGAATTCTACTTCTCAACACCGTGGACGACCCCGAAAACAAGCTGGTATATTTCATGGGAATCGACGGAGTTCGTTTCCGAAAGCCGGTTCTTCCCGGAGATCAGATCAGATTTGAGCTGGATATGGTTCAGTTTCGTCGGGGAACCTGCAAGATGCAGGGAAAAGCCTACGTGGAAGGCGATCTGGTCTGTGAGGCAACTTTGATGGCGACCATTGTGGATAGATGAGGGGTCGGGATATATCAAAACCATCCTCTGCTGTTGACAATAATAATTCGTTTTTGAAACATCGCTTCAATTAAAACAACACCTCCATTAAAACCGGATCATGGAGATTCACCCCACAGCTATCATCCACAAAGAAGCAAATCTGGCAGACGATGTGGAAGTTGGTCCTTTCAGCATAATAAATGAAGGGGCGGTGATAGGTACAGGTACACAGATCAATTCCCACGTTTTGATAGATACAAGAACCATAATAGGGGAAAACTGCAAAATTCACCACGGAGCAGTATTGGGCACCCTGCCGCAGGATCTAAAATTTGAGGGGGAAAAGACCCATCTTACCATCGGGGATGAGACCGTAATTCGGGAATATGCCACCCTCAATCGGGGCACCAGTTATCGGAAAAAGACGGTGGTAGGCAAAAACTGCTTCATCATGGCTTATGCGCATATCGCTCATGACTGCCTTTTAGGCGATCACGTGATCTTAGCCAATTCGGTTAATTTAGCCGGTCATATCGAGATCGGTGATTATGCCATCATCGGAGGAGTGGTGCCGGTGCATCAGTTCGTCAAGATCGGAGCACATTCTATCGTGGGAGGAGGCTTCAGAGTCCAGAAGGACGTGTGTCCTTACGCTTTGGTGGCAGGCTATCCTTTAAAGACGGTAGGGCTGAATCGAATCGGCTTGCAAAGAAGAGGCTTTCCTGAAAAGACCATACAGATTTTGGAAAGAACGTTCCGGATTTTGTTTAAATCAAAACTGAATACCTCTCAGGCCATCGAAAAAATCAAAACTGAGGTGGAGCTTATACCCGAGGTTCAGACCATCCTGGACTTCATCGAAAAAAGTGAGAGAGGAATTATCAAATAGGTCAACGGACTCGTCCTGAAGGCATGGCCTGAAGGATTAAACGGATAAAGAACTGAATAATTCTAAATTATTCTATCTGAGGTAACGGACAAATTTGTCCGTTACCATTTTTTTCTTTATAATGAACGAATGAAGACCAGAACCTAACTTAAGTTAGGTCCTGGTCTTTGCAAAGAAGTTCTACCCCCTTTTCTACTGCTTAACTTTTTTTCTCTTATTGACTAAACCTGAGGGAATAGTTATATTTTCAAAGATTCTTGTTGATTTGAAACTCTCAGGTATTGGTGAAACTTGAAAAGGACGATCGAATTGTTTATTGAAGCCAAACTAAGGGATAAAGAATGGAGAAGATGAGAGTTGGGGTTGTGGGGGTGGGGCATCTGGGAGATCATCATGCACGAATCTTCTCTCAGATTCCAGATGCTAAACTGGTGGGAGTAAACGACATCAATGTGGAAAAAGGCAATAGCGTAGCTCAAAGATACAGCACAAGATTCTTTGAAAACTTGGATGACCTTCTAAAGGAGACCGACGCAATCAGCCTGGTGGTTCCCACCACCGCTCACTTCTCTTTAGCGCAGGTGATATTGGAACATGGAAGGGATCTTCTGATTGAGAAACCTATTACTGAAACGGTCGAGCAGGCAGAAGAGCTGGTAAGTCTTGCTCAAAATAGAAGTGCGATTCTCCAGGTGGGGCACATCGAGAGATTCAATCCGGCATTTCAAATCATAGAAGAGCATCAACCCCATCCCAAATTCATCGAATCCCACAGGATGGCTCAGTTCGATCCCCGGGGTACAGACGTGGCGGTGATCTTGGATTTGATGATTCACGACATCGATTTGATTTTGAGTATGGTAAAAAGCCAGATAACAGACATCGAGGCGGTGGGCGTGCCGGTTATCGCCGAAAGCGAAGACATCTGCAATGCCCGGCTTACTTTTGAAAACGGATGTGTGGCTAACATCACCGCCAGCCGAATCTCCGCCCGCTCCTTGCGCAAGATGAGGCTTTTTCAAAAGGACTCCTATATATCCTTAGATTTTTTGCAAAAGTCGGTGGAGATTTACAAGCTGGTAAAAGCTAACCAAATCCTCTCAGGCGAGAAGGAGAAAAAAACCGTGGTGGGAAACATCCCGGTGGAGAAAGTTGGAAAGACGATAGTCTATGAGAAACCGAAGATTTGTGATCAAGATATGCTAACCTCAGAGATACAATCGTTCTTGAATGCTGTCCGCACCAGAAGCTCGCCCAAGGTAACCGGAGAAGACGGTAAAAAAGCATTGGAGGTTGCACTACAGATTAAAGAAAAGGCAGAAAAACACAAAAAGTGGAGTTCAGAACCTTAGGAGGTTTGTGCGATATTAAGAGATCGATGATTTGATTGTATCTGTCCCCGCCAAAGGCGGGACACTCCAAGTTATCTGTTGATCTGGAGTGTCAGGCTTTAGGGACTGTTGAAAAACCC
>JAGMFA010000095.1 GCA_023127875.1 Candidatus Zixiibacteriota bacterium | reverse complement strand
TCTGGATCTCATTTGAGTTCCTATGGATTCAAATGAACAACTGACCTGTGGACAAGTCAAGCCAAAAACAGGCCTCAAGGTGCAGAATTCGCATGTGAGAGAAAAAATCAATGCGAAGCATTCATACGAATAACAAGATGTAAACTGTTTCCTGTTCCTCTTAGTATGTTCATCAACTTCCTCTTTTGTTCTCCTCAATGCACCATTCCACTATGGATCTAATCTCTCTGAATCTGGTATGTTTTGTGGGTGCGCCCAGAACCACCGCCACTACCTCTTTCCCATCTTTTCCCTCCACCAAAGTTCCCAGACACCACCCGGACGCACCATTATAGCCGGTCTTTCCCCCTTTTACATTCAAGGAGCTGAAGAGGAGTTTGTTGGTGCTCCCGATTCGGTGTCTTCTTTTTCTCTTGTCCAGTGAAACAAACTCATAAAAGGTTTTGCCGGAGATGGACCCGATAACGCTATCCTGCAGGGCAAAGTATAGAAGTCTGGCACAATCCAAGGCACACGAGCTGTTCTTCTCGTTCAGACCAGTAGGCTCGCAGAAGACGGTATTATTCAAGCCAAGCTCTTTTGCCTTTCGATTCATACAGGTCACAAATTCAGAAGGTGAAAGATCAGAGGAACGGGCTAAGGCTCTGGTGGCTCTATTACTTGAGCTCATTAAACTGGCATGCACAAGATCGCCTAACGTGAAAGTTTCTCCTACTCTCAGCTGAGACCTTCCCGAACCATTAGCGTCAGCTATAGTGATGGTGATAGTATCATATAGGTTAGGATTGTTTTCCAGAAGAACAAGCGCACTCATCAGCTTAGTCAAACTGGCGATGGGAAACTTCGTCTCTATGTTTTTCTCAAACAGCACTTCTCCCTTTTTTGTATCCAATACCAGCGCGGCTTTCGATCTCAAGGGAAACTTGTGGCTTTCTTTTGCCTTTTGACTCTTGTAGATGGTTTGGAGAGGAAGTTCACTTTGGGGCACTAAATCCGTTTTTGGAGTTCCCTTAGAATCCCAGCACCAGTTGCTCCACTCAACTTTCGAAATAAAAAGCACCAGCAAGACAGAAACAAAAAAATATCCAGGTCTTATCATCAACTGTTTCTCCTTGATTCACAAAAATCTTTTCATCCTTTTATCGGCGAGGATGTTTTATATTACTTATATTCATTTACTCTTTGTTTTCTTAATAATTTGAAATCTGACCCTACCGCATTTAGGGCAGACCCATTTTCTCTGTTTGTGAAAAACTCTTTTTACCTCCTTCATCTTGGTTTTACATCTGGGGCAATGCATCAGTCGAAAATTAAATGAATTATCTCTTTAGAAATTCCAATGCCTCGATCAACTTATCACAGCCGAATCTCACTGGATCGACAGTGGGAAGACCGGTCTCCCCCTCAGTTTTCTCAATTTCCTTTTTTGTCTCTTCTTCAGGTAATTCTTGAGTGTTCAGAGAAATTCCAATCACCCGGCAGGGCTTTATTGGCTTAGCAATTTCCTCATGAAGTTTTACCATTTTAGCAAGTGGCGGAATCTTCACCTCATAGTTTTTTATCTTCTCTCTACCCGGAAAATGGCAAAGGACCATAGCATCAGGAAGACACCCGTGGATTAAAGCCAGGGAGACCCCGGAGTAGCCCGGATGAATAATGGTCCCCTGACCCTCTACAGATAATAAGTCATAGGAACTGGATTTTTCGATCAGAAATTCCTCTATTGCCCCGGACATGAAATCACCTACAACCGAATCGATAGGCACCCCCTCGCCGGCGAGCACCATTCCGCTCTGACCAGTGGCGACAAAGTGCGAATTCCAGCCATGTTTTTTAGCCTGTCTTGCTATCTCAATCGAGGTGATCATCTTTCCCGTCTTGCAGTCAGTTCCCACAGTTAAAACAACTTTGGCTTTTATCAAAGAAGGATCACCTATGGCAACTTTATTGTATTTCCTGGATTCCCTCAAGTCGTAAATCTTAACTCTTTTCAACAAAGCCAGTATGGAAAGCTCAGAGTCTTCATTCAACATGTCATGCAAACCGCTGATCACATCCAGTCCATTTTCAAGTGCCTGTTTGATAACCTCTCTCCACTCCGGTGGAAGCTTTCCCCCTCTGGGAGCTATGCCGATTAAAAGAGCGTTGGGACCATATTTCAATGAATCGGTTAGATCAGAAACCACAGGGATATCTCCTCCGAACCCTAAAATCTGTTGAACTGATCTGCCAGCTTGGGTGGAATCTATAACTGCCACCACCTCTTCGGGCTTATACATTATCAAGCCGGATGCGGTCTTAGCCTCCAGATCCCCGAAGAAACCTTCAGATAAGATGACTATGCGTCTTTTTTTCTGGTGCATAATTCAATTCCGTCCGCAGACCACTGTCCGCCGACCGCCGCTAAACCCTTTTTTTGGCTTTTGCGGCGGGTCGACAGCGGACTATTCTATCACCTCCCCCCCTGTCCTACGGATCTTTGATCTCCCCCTCTCCACTTTGTGGAGAGGGGGGCCAAGGGGGAGAGGTCAGTCCGAACCTTCGTGCGGACAGCCACAAGGGCTGTCCCTACATTATCTTTCCATTTTAGGAAAAGGCTTTGTAGGGGGCGACTCATGAGTCGCCCCCTACTTCTATACTTCTATACCTCACCCCTGTCCCCTCTCCTTAGCAAGGAGAGGGGAACAAAAGGGGAGAGGTCAGTTAATGATATGCAAAAAATCACTCAGCAAAAATTGCATTCTTCCGATTAAAAGGGATATTCGGGACATGACCGTGTATCCGAAAGTGGCTCCGAAGAAGATCATTAAAAACAAGGTGCCCGTTCTTGCTGTTGCCCCGAACCAGCCTTTATGCTCCTTGGAGAAGAAGAAATAAGCCAGGGTCGTGGCAATGCCAACGAACACGATGATCCCGTTTACGGAAGCCATGTTGCTCATGGTAGCTTGCATCTGGGCAAAGATCTTCGCCTGAATGGTAGCAGGTATGGCAACCCCGGCACCCGCTCCGATAATCAAAGCAATGGAGATTCGGGAAAGCCAGACATATCTTGGAAAAAATCTGAGTAACATAAAAACACCTAAGATTCCTGGTATAATATAAGAAAATTCTCCCTCTTTGAAAATAGGATTTATCAATTTGGGCATAAGGGTGGTGTTTAAAGCGATAACCAGAATATACCCCACCGATATGCCCACCAATAGATGCTCAGCGAATTTGTAAAAGGGGTTATCCTTATACAAAAATGAAAAAATGCACAGAGTCAAGAAAACTGCGATAAAAGTTCCGAGGTCCATGTTTCACTCTGTCCACTGACCACAGTCCACGGTCCACTGCTAAAATGATTTTGCCGTGGACTGTCGACTGTGGACTGTGGACGATCCTTTCAGAAAATAAGCCACATTTCCTGCAATCACCAAAAGTATAATCATCAAGTGACAAGCAGATTGAGCGTCCATTCCCCTCTGCCCCATCCCCGGCTTTTTGATCAGGATCTCATATTCCGCCGCCCCTTTGAGCCCACCCAAAAGCCCCACCATTTGACCCGCGGAAAGAAAGGGATAAAATGAGGTTGCCATCACCGCGGTTGTCGCCACTGCAAGTCTTTTGTGGTATCGGGAGACCGCATAATCCACCCACCAGGTTGGCATATCTCCATCCGTCACTGAAATTATAAGAGAAATTTCTTCATAATTTTTTATCTTTTTCATCATTGGAATTTGCAATAGAGGAGTATTGTTGTAATCCTCTGGAAAGACTCTGGTTATATCCTCTCCCATCCCCAGCATAGCGGCCTGATACTGCGGCCTGAAGCCCAGAAAGACGTAGTCCTTCCCATAAAGCCTCTCGTATTCATCCGCCGTTTCTCTTAGAATCTGATCTCCGATAGACATTCCTTCTGCCAGGAGAGCGAGCCCAATCACCTTGAGTTTTTTGGCGAAGCAATGACGCAGGATAGCCAGAGCCATCGGCTTTACCTCGGGCAGAGAAGAGGCCTCATGATCAAAAGAGATCAGAACCACCGAGCCGGAATCCAACCGGTCTATCTCTTCATATACCTGCATTACCTCCGATGTGACCTCATTGGGCAATCCGATTTTGATCACCAGGGGAATGGCGACGGAGAGAGCAATCAAAATAAATATCAATTGTCGAGACATAGATTCATTCCCTGTAGGTCGGATATGTCCGAAGGACTATCCGACATTTTTTCGTCCGAAACCCCAGCTGTTGGCGGGGGATTTCGGACCTACAACTACTCAAGATTTATCTCTTCAAATTCATCGATTTCTTTATGCCCCCAACCTATGGTATAAGCACCCTTTTCGATCCATTCTTTGAAGCTGGAATTTTCCCAATCTTCTGGTTTGGACACATATCCATGTTTGACCGGATTATAATGAATATAATTCAAATGAAACTGCCAATCCTTCTCGCTTCGTATTACATGATCCCAAAATCGGTGTTGCCACAGTCGAAGATTGGTCTCGATAAAATAGAGTTTTTTAAAGTTAAGAGTAAAGTTCCTATGAAATGACTGAAACAGTTTGGAAAAACTGCAATTGATCGGTCTGATTAAAAAATGAAAATGATCAGGAAGCAACACAAAAGCTTGCAGTTCATGCGGATAATATTTTTGAACTTTGCGCAGAGTATGCCAAAAGAACTCGACGTTTTTATCTTTATTAAAAATTTGCTTTCTTTCTCTGGTCACCGAGGTAATAAAGTAAATTGCTTCGGGAATATAGAATCTCCTAATATTCATATGTTCACTCCGTAGACTATCCGACATCTATTGTCCGAAACCCCCAAATGGGGGATTTCGGACCTACAAATCTTTTGAATTTATTTTCCCCCCAGATAGGTTCTCTCAATTCCCAAAATAATTCTCAATGAGGTTGAGATAGTTCCCAACCCGATTCCTATATAAATTCCCCTTTTTGCGGCCATACTGGGAGTGCGTAAGATCCAGTTGGCGGCATCCGGAATCCAGTGGGAGATAAAACTGCCCAGCGGAACCCGTCCCAGCATTACCACTATCGCAACTGCCAGCAGTAAACCCGCCTCCCAGCTTCGGGCACGGAATCCTCGGTATGCCGCCGATGCCACAAAGAAAGCCAAAAGCGAAAACATGGTGGACTGCATGGGGGCTTGCAGATTATTGAACATCCATAAAAACGGGGTCCCTTCCCCCGTCCCTTTCCATAATCCCAAGATGACCATCACAGCCAGACCAATAAGGCCAACCAAATTGTATCCCCACGCAGTTTGAGTCCGGGCAACTTTTTTCGCATTCAGCTTTGCATAGCTTATCACTCCCACCAACAAGGTGAAGACGAAAATTATCTGCATCCATTCCAAGACAGTTTGGTATGCTGAAACAGATACACCATGAGGAATAAAGAACTGAACCAACATGAAAAGACCAAAGACAAAACAGACGATTATGGGAATTGATCTTTGCATAAAATAGTGCAAAATTCAAAATGAAAAATCTAAAATTACAAATCAAAATCTTTACCTCACCCCCTATCTCCCCCTCTCCACATTTGTGGAGAGGGGGACAGAAGGGGGAGAGGTCTATCAATTTTGCCTTTTGTTCTTTAGATTTTAAATTTCCTCACCCGACGTTGAAAAGCTCTATGAATTGCTTAAAACCCAGGATTCCAGCAATTCCTCCAATCAGTATCAGAACAACGATGATCGCTTTTAGCCAATCCTGCCCTTTTATGCTTCCCAATATCTGTGGATCTTTGGTCAGGTAACCGCTGGCAACAAAAAGCTCCTCCCCTATCAAAGTGTAATCGCATGCCACTATGAAAAAAGAGAGCTGAATGGTGGAATCCGTTCCGGCGATCTGGAGCGCTCCTACGGAATTTCCGGTCTCTGCAAGAATTAGAGCTTCTGCCTCAAAAGTTCCGAAAAACAGATTCGTTGCAGGAAGCTGGCGGGTCATGATCCCATCCACTGCTGCGGCGTAACCGAATTGGCTTTGAGTAACAAAGAATATATTGTCCGGATTGTATGCTTCCGGATGTCCTGCTTTGGAATAAGCTTCAAAGACCACCTCCTGAGCTGTGGTCATCACTACCGGATCATAATTGGGAAAGATCAAGGGGGTATTGTATTCTGCCGTCTTCTCTGCCACACTGGATAAGATGTTCATGGATGCCATGGTCGCCACTCGATCCATCTTGCCCAGACCGGAGGAATAAAGTATGGGTTTTCCCATCTCGGTGGCTCTTCCGATGGCACTGTCCACCGCTTGCAAGCCGGCAATCGGCCTGATGTAAAGCTTCTTCCCCCTTTTTCCGTACAGGACGAAGCCCAAGATAAACAGAAAGGAGATAATCACGCCTAAAAGGACATTGATGCGTTGAGTATGGAACCATTGTCCCCGGGAGACTACCGGTCCGGAAACCGCTGAAAACAGAACATCATCTTCTTTGACTACTTGTAAGAGATAGTGATATTTGACCCCATCTTTCACGTTTGTGTCGACGAATTTTGTGTCTTTTGACGATACCCTACCTACCAACTGGAAACTGTTCGCCTTTTCTGCTGATCTTAATATCTCATATTCAACTTCTGTGGTATCCTGCGGTAAACTTTCAAAGATAATGGTGATGCTTCCGCCTTTATCATTGGGCGTGTCCTTTGCCTTTAATTTGACCGGGAGTCCGGCGGCGGAGATGGTGGAAGTGAGAAGGAGAAAGGCTAACCAGAAAGTGGCAAATTTAGATTTTAGCATCTCTGTTCTAATAAAGGGTCGAAAATTTTTAATAAGCTAAACAATACCTCTTGTATGTCAAGCTAAAACTTTTCTGGACATTCCCCAAAATTTTGGAGAATGGAAATCTAAGTAAGAATTTGATAAGTTGATCCTATGGATCCTGCGGATAGGTGATATATCATGTGGAAAAAAATCTCTTGGTGATTTTAAGTTTACTATGTTAAGCCCATGAGACTTCAGTAAGCTAAGGTGATGTATGAGGAGGGGGAGTTTTTTAAGATTTTCCATTCTGCCGGAGGCAGATCCCTGCCCGCTAAAGATTGGCAGGCGGGCGCCTTTGGCGGGATCATGAGACTACTCCCGAAGCATCTATGTTTGCCCCGGAAGTTTATCTCCGGTATAACTTTCTTTTTTTGATATATTCTTCAACCTTGAAGGGAACCAGATATTTGATGGACTGCCCCTTTTTTACCTTTTCCCTTATTTGACTGGAGGAGACGTCCACCCCGGTTATCCTGACAATTAAGCTTCTCTTTGCAAAATGATTTTCTGAATCAAATTCATCGAAGCCGGGTCTTTTGGCGATCACCACCTTCACCAATTTATAGATTTTTTCCGGATCTTTCCACGTGTATATCTCGTTTAGCACATCCGATCCGGTTAAGAAATAAATATCAGAATCTGGATATAGATTTTCTAACTGTCTCAAAGTGTCGATCGTGTATGACAGTCCCCTTCTTTTCAGTTCTATATCTGAGACTGAGAAGGAAGGATTATCCTCCAGGGCAAGCCGGGTCATACGAAATCTATCTTTAGCCGGGGAAAGCTTTCGCCCCCTCTTGTGAGGTGGACTAAAGCAGGGGATGAAGATAACCTGATTTAGCTTGAGTTTTTCCTTCACCTGCTCAGCCAACACCAGATGTCCTATATGAATGGGATCAAAAGTTCCCCCCAAAATGCCTATCTTTCTTGTGCGAGCCATTTCAAATTTTTCTTTTCAGGATAGTTTAGCGTAAGGTAAGACTCCTTCTTGTGCCTTGATTTTAGGGCGATGGCAGAGGGCGTGTTGAAAAAGCCACACTCCGGGGCGGGATGAATTCCCGCCCCTATGGAAGACAATTACTTATCATCCATAGG
>JAGMFA010000094.1 GCA_023127875.1 Candidatus Zixiibacteriota bacterium | reverse complement strand
CTTTTTCCCATTTCTTCCATAAACCAACAGGTCAGTTGTTCATTTGAATCTCAGTTGAGTCAAATGACCATAGGAACTCAAATGAGGGGATACCATCTCCCTTCCTTTTCCCACAAATCCTCAAACTTATTCTTGCCTGATAGGTAGTGAATTCGTATATTGATAGTTCAGCCTTTTCGTAAGGAGAACCGGATTTGGGTGAGAATTGTATCAGAATTAAGGGTGCCAGAGAGCATAATCTTAAGAACATCGATCTGAAGATCCCAAGAGATAAGCTGGTGGTGATCACCGGCTTGTCCGGATCGGGCAAGTCATCTTTGGCTTTTGATACTATCTATGCCGAGGGGCAGAGAAGGTATGTGGAATCGCTCTCTGCCTATGCCCGCCAGTTTCTGGGCATGATGGAAAAGCCGGACGTTGACTTTATCGAGGGGCTTTCTCCGGCGGTCTCCATTGAACAAAGAAGCTCGGCTAAAAACCCTCGCTCCACAGTGGGAACTGTGACCGAGATCTACGATTATCTAAGACTTCTGTATGCCAGGGTGGGCACTCCTTATTGCTACAAATGCGGAAGGAAAATCTCCCAGCAGACTGTGGAACAAATAGTGGATTTGATACTTTCCCTCCCCAGAGGTAAGAAAATCCAAATACTGGCTCCGCTGGTCAAGGGAAGAAAGGGAGAATATAGGGAGGTATTCGATCAGATCAGAAAAGAGGGCTTCATTCGCGCCCGGGTGGACGGTAAAATCATGGAGGTGGAGGGTGAGATCAAATTAGAGAAGTATAAGAAACATAACATTGAGGTGGTGGTGGATAGGTTGGTGGTGAACAAGAAGATCGCCAAGAGATTGGCGGATTCTTTAGAAACCGCCCTAAAGCTCGGCTCCGGGATGGTGATAGTGGATGTGGTGGGAAAAGAGGAGCTTTTATTTTCAGAACATTACGCCTGTGTGCATTGTGGAATCAGCTATGAGGAGCTTTCACCCCGGATGTTCTCCTTTAACAGCCCTTATGGTGCCTGTCCTACCTGCAGTGGACTGGGAACCAAAATGGAGATCGATCCTGATCTGGTAGTCCCGGACCTCAGCATCTCCATAGCTCACGGCGCCATAGCCTCATGGGGAGATCCCATCGGCAACTGGTATTATCATAAACTCAAAAGCTTAGCCGAACATTATAAGTTCAGCTTATATGTCCCCTTTGCCAAATTGACCCAGGAGGTGAAGCAGGTTATACTTTATGGCACCGGATCCAAGGAACTGCGGTTCCGCTGGGAGAATTTGGAGGGGAAGGGAGAATATTACGGGAGTTTTGAGGGGGTGATTCCCAACCTGGAGAGGCGTTATCGCCAGACCCAATCAGGGGCTGTGCGGGAATGGATCGAAAAATACATGCGAATCCTCCCCTGCCCGGATTGCAATGGAGCCAGATTGAAAAGGGAAAGCCTCTCCGTAAAGGTAAGTGGACTTAATATAGCCGAACTAACAACTCTGTCGGTAAAAGAGTCCGGTAGGTTTTTCTCCAAATTGAAGCTCTCTTCCCGGGAACAGCAGATAGCAAAGCAGATTCTAAAGGAGATAAAGGAAAGATTGGGCTTTTTGGTGGATGTGGGGCTGGATTATCTCACTTTAGACCGCCGTTCTGCTTCACTTTCCAGTGGTGAGGCGCAGAGGATAAGACTGGCCACTCAGATTGGCTCCAGATTGGTGGGGGTGCTGTATATTCTGGATGAGCCTTCGGTGGGACTTCACCAGAGGGACAACAAAAGACTTCTGGGTACCCTTTTAGGCTTGAGGAACCTGGGCAATACCGTATTGGTGGTGGAACATGATCGGGAGACCATCCAAACGGCAGATCACGTGATAGATCTGGGTCCGGGGGCAGGGAAGGATGGAGGATGGTTAGTGGCGCAGGGAACTCCAGACACCATAAAACGGAGCAAAAAATCGCTCACCGGGAAGTATCTTTCTGGAAGGTTGACCATCCCCCTTCCAGCGAAAAGAAGGAATGGAAATGAAGCCTTCTTGAGCATAATCGGGGCGAGGGGGAATAATCTAAAGAGAATTCGGGTGGATTTCCCTCTGGGTGTATTTATCTGCGTGACCGGGGTGTCTGGCTCGGGAAAATCGACTCTGATCAATGAAACAATCTATCGCATTTTAGCCCAGCATTTTTATAACTCCAAGACCGCCTCCTTAGAATATGAAAGGATTGCAGGTGTTGAGAACGTCGATAAGGTGATCAGCATCGATCAGTCCCCTATTGGCAGAACCCCCCGATCCAATCCGGCCACCTATACCGGAGTCTTCACTCCGATACGGGACCTTTTTGCCATGCTTCCGGAGGCGAAGGTGAGGGGATACAGGCCCGGAAGATTCAGCTTCAATGTGCGAGGGGGAAGATGTGAGGCTTGCGAAGGAGATGGGATTATTAAAATAGAGATGCATTTTCTTCCCGATGTATATGTCCCCTGTGAGGTTTGTAAAGGTAAAAGATATAATCGGGAGACTCAGGAGATTAAGTATAAAGGGAAAAACATAGCAGACGTTCTGGATATGACCGTGGATGAGGCATATGCTTTCTTTGCTAACATTCCCAAGATCAAAAGGAAGCTTAAGACCTTGAAGGACGTCGGGTTGGGATACATTCACCTGGGACAACCTGCCACCACCCTTTCTGGAGGTGAAGCCCAGAGGGTAAAACTTTCCACCGAGCTTTCCAAGGTCTCCACCGGCAGAACGTTTTACATCTTAGATGAACCCACCACCGGGCTTCACTTTGAGGATGTGAAGATGCTGTTAGGTGTTTTGAACAAATTGGTTGATATGGGGAATTCCGTGTTGGTTATAGAGCATAATCTGGACGTGATCAAGACCGCTGACTTTGTCATCGACTTAGGACCGGAGGGGGGCGATGAGGGCGGCAGGGTGGTTGCCACCGGAACGCCGGAGGAGGTGGCAAAGGTCGCTGGGTCATATACTGGAAGGTTCTTAAAGGGGATTTTGAAAGCATCGAAAAATTAATTAATGCAGTCAAATCAGCTTTACAAATTTTGGATATTTGTTTGGGATTTTTTTGAATAGAAAAAAATGTAATAAAAAAATAAACCATCTGAGGTAATAGGTCATGTCAGAATTAAAGGGAACACCATTTCATGCACTGCATGTCAAGAATAAGGCTAAAATTGTGGAATTCGCAGACTACCTCATGCCAATTCAATTCCGGGGCATCATGGAGGAGCACCGGAAGATAAGATCAACGGTGGGGCTTTTCGACATCACCCACATGGGGGAATTTGAAGTGTGGGGTGATGATGCCGAAACCTTCGTCCAAAGAATGACAACTAACGATGTTTCCAAGTTAGAAACCTATCAGGTTCAATATTCCTGCATGTGCTATGATCATGGTGGCATTGTGGATGATCTTTTGGTCTATCGCCTGCCGGATCATTTCCTTCTGGTGGTCAATGGCGCCTGTTTGGAGAAGGATTTTGTGTGGCTTTCCGACCATCTCTCCGGTGAGGTGGAGCTGAAAAATGTAAGTGAGCAAACCGCTCTTTTAGCTTTGCAGGGTCCAAAAGCGGAGGATGTTTTGAAAAAATTGACCGATGAGAATTTATCTGATCTGAGATTCTATTGGTCTACCTGGGGAAAGGTGAACGGAATCGAGATGCTTTTCTCCAGAACAGGCTACACCGGAGAGGATGGATTTGAGCTTTATTTCTCGCCTGAACATGCGGAAAGCATGTGGGAAGCTTTGATGGAGGCGGGAGAAGAATTTGACATCGAGCCAATAGGCTTGGGCGCCAGAGATTCATTGAGATTAGAAATGAAATATATGCTTTATGGAAATGACATCGATCAGACCACCAATCCGCTGGAAGCTGGCCTGGGATGGATAGTGAAGTTAGACAAGGGTGATTTTCTCGGAAAAGAGCCGATACTGAAATTGAAACAGGAGGGGCTCAAGCGTAAGCTGGTTGCTTTCGAGCTTAAAGATCAAGCCTTCCCACGCCCACATTACCAGATACAAAAAGATGGTAAAAGAATCGGTGAGGTGACCAGTGGCACCTTTTCTCCTTCTCTAAAAAAGGGAATCGGACTTGGATATGTCCCCGTCGAATATTCGAGAACAGGAACAGAGTTGGATATTATGATCAGAGGAAAACCTCAGAAGGGAATCGTAGTTAAGCCGCCGTTTTATAAAAATTTTACGCATAAATAAAAATGCTCTCCCAGCAGATTAAACGAATTTAGCAAATCACAGATGTGAAAAAAATCCGTGTAATCTGTTTCATCTGTTGGTAATATCTCGAACCAAAGACTAACGAAGGAGCAAGTTGAGCCGTATATTAAGAATGTAAGATAGTAAGAAAACTTTCCCCAAATAAGAGGCAGATAAAATGGCAAAAGGAAGTCTCAAAACGCACGTGCGGGAGGAACAGCGGATCAGGTCAACTACGCGAATAGGGCCTAAGCACCAGATCACCATAGCTAAGGATATTTTCGAAGCTTTGAACCTTGAGGTAGGTGATTTCCTGGATGCTCGCATCGAAGATAATACTATAGTGTTTGTTCCCCAAAAGCTTATTCCTAAGGATCAGGCTTGGTTCTGGACCGAGGAATGGCAAAAAGGCGAACGTGAAGCAGACGAGGCAATTTTGAGAGGTGATTTGGTGGGCCCTTTTTCCAATATTAAAGATGCTCTGAAGGCTTTGAAGAAGAAACCAAAGTGAAAATAGTCTTTACTAAACCGTTTGTGGAAGACTATCGAAATCTCCCGCATAATGTCCAATCACAGGTAGATAAAAGCCTTACTCTTCTTTCGATGAATCCGAAACATCCATCCCTCAGGATTAAGAAAGTTCAAGGCGTCACCGGTAAAATATTTGAGGGAAGGGTAAGCAGAGATTATCGTTTTACTTTCCAGATTGAAAAAGATATATATTTGCTTCGAAGAGTTGGTACGCATAACCAAGCATTGAAAAAGCCCTAAATTTTTATGAATAGAAAAAATATCTATCGAATCCTCGATGCCAACCTAAATCGCGCCAGAGAGGGAGTGAGGGTGACAGAGGAGGTGGCGAGGCTTTATTTCAATGATGCTAGAGTTTCAGCCAAGTTTAAAAGACTTCGCCATGAATTGACGCAAGTAGCTAAGAGACATTTCGATCAAAAGAAGTTGCTCTCTTTTAGAAATAGCGAGAAAGATGTGGGTGCAGACAGCATGGGAAGCCTGGAAAAGAGGCGAGCTGATCTTAACTCGATCATTCAAGCCAATCTTAGAAGATCGCAGGAAGCCGCCCGGGTGTTGGAAGAATTTGGAAAGCTGATCAGTCCTGATTCCGCCAAATCCTTCAAAAAGATTCGATTCAAGCTTTATACGCTGGAACAGGAAATACTGGGATTGTTGCAGGATTAGTTAATTGTCCAAAAGTCCCCACATGGGGACATTTCGGACCTACAATTTCTTTTCCTTTCGCGTAGCGGAGCCTTCACGGCTCCGCCCAGACGAGCGGTCGTCTGACCGCCCAGAGGCATGAAGCCTCTGCTACGCGACGTCTTACTCATCTTCTCTCGAAAATCGCCCTCACTCTAACCCTCTCCCACCAGGGGAGAGGGAAGTTTCCCTCCCTTGATGGGAGGGATTAAGGGAGGGTGATGAATTTTGTTGCGTTGCGTCAGAATATCGATATCTTGATGCAACAGCCAGTAGTCCGAAAGCTCTGCCAGAGGCAGGGCATTTCGGACCTACAATTTCTTTTCCTTTCGCGTAGCAGAGCCTTCACGGCTCCGCCCAGACGGGCGGTCGTCTGACCGTGACGAACAGGAGATTAGATGGTTTTTCAGCTATCATTAGTATTCGTTAGTTGGCTGAAAATCACGGGCTCCTTCTCATCCTTTTCCTCCGATTCAGCTTGAGCGAGTTCGGACTCAAGCTTTAAGGGGAGGTGAATTTTGAAGGTGGTTCCTTTGTTCAGTTCGCTTTCCACTTCTATCTTTCCATTGTGCAGGCTGACGATCTTTTTGACTAAACTCAATCCCAATCCGGTTCCCTTTTCCCTGGAGGTGAAGAAGGGATTGAAGATTTTGTCCTGATCTTCTTTTGCTATCCCGCAGCCGGTATCGGAAATCTGCACCATTATTGATCTTTCCTGAGGGGTAAGCTGTTTTTCTTCAAATCCGATGAGAAGCTTTCCTCCATCTGGCATAGCCTCTATGGCGTTTTGAATCAGATTGTGAAAACATTGCTTTAAAAGAATTGGATCTCCCAGTAGGGGTGATAGAACAGGCTCGGATTCAAATTTAAATGTTATCTTATTCTCTTTCAACGCCTCCTTAACGGACCTGTGACATTCCTGGATGATCCCTTTTAGGGATATTTTTTCTATCTTCAACTGGAATGGTTTGGCAAAAGCAAGAAACCGTTGGAGCATGGATTCCATGCTCATGGCTTCGTTAAGAATTCCATCCACTGTCTGATTTTGTGAAGTTGGATCATCTTTTGTTTTTTTGAGCAACTTGCTGAACCCTAAGATAGTGCCCATAGAGTTTCTAAGCTCATGGGCTAAGCCGGATGACATCTCACCTAAAGCCGCCATCTTATCTTTAAAAGCGATCTGTTCCTCCAACTTCTTTATTTCCGTCAAGTCGGTTAAGAAAACCACCACCCCCAGCATTTTGCTCTGTTCGTCCTTGACCACAGATGAGCTTAAGCTGAATGGTATGCTTTCACCACTCTTTTTTGTTATCTTTATCTCTGGAATGGAATAGGTTCTTTGTTCTGTGAATGCGCTCTGGATGGCAGAGCAAAGAGGACTTTCTTCTCCCAAAGCAGTTTTATAGTGTTTTCCTAACACCAGATTTTCTGATTTGTCTAAAATCGTCTCTGCAGGAAGGTTCATCCGGGTAATTTTTCCCTCCTCATCGCAGATGATCATTCCGTTGGTCATGCTTTTTAAAATATATTCGTTGTAGCTGGCTAAGTCTTTTGCTTTACGATTAGTCTTTTGATAAAGCTCTTGCAAAGTTTTTTCTTTTTGCTTAAGCTCGGCTATCACCTGTTCAAAGATTCCCACTGCAACGTCCAGTTCTCCCCTTTTTTTGTCTTTCTCTAAGGATGGGATTATCATCTCCTTTTTTGCTTTTTTCACCATGAGCCGATAAGGTCGGAGCAGGTTTCTAATCAATAGCAAGGTAACAAAGGCAGCAATCAAAAGTCCAACTACTCGAGCCAGAACATTTAACCTGGATGCTTTTTCGATTCGGGCAAAGGTGGAAACTTCCTTTTCCACCATTACCCAGATTGGGTTATTAGCTTTCTGGGTATCCAGCGGGAGATAATAGGAAAGATAAGTGCTGCCCAAGCCATCCGTATAGAATTCAGAGAAAAAATTTCCCAACTTCTGTTTTTTATCCTTAGCTCGGAGATGGTTCACCAACTCTGGTTTCACTCCCCGAAAGATATGAAGATCCTCAGCCGTACGAATATCTCGGGAGGAAATTAAAGGTTCTCCATCGGAAGAGAAGAAGGAGATTCGATTGACACCTGATTTGAAAGACAGCTCCAACAGATTCTTTTTCAGAGCCTGGTGCGGGCTCCTCTCCCAGATCAGGCTGGCTGAGAGCGCTGTGGCGGAAAGTTGCTGGTGGATTTGATGTTTTAAAGCCTGCTTGGTTTGATGAAAAAGATATTCGGTCCCGAAATTTAACAGAATCAGAAAAAGTATAAAAAATATCAGTGAGATGCGAATCTGCGATTCATAGTTTAGATGTAGAAAATCTCTGATTCTCAATTCTCTCCCCTCTGTCACGAATGGAAGAAATCTTTGATTTTAAAGCTCTTTTGGATTATCGGCATAAAAGAACGACGGGTTAATTTGGCGTTAACAGAACAAGGAATCCAACAGATGGTTCCTTTGCGAATTACTAAGAGGGGCAGGAAACGGTTTACATCTTATTATTCGTATGAATG
>JAGMFA010000093.1 GCA_023127875.1 Candidatus Zixiibacteriota bacterium | reverse complement strand
TTCATAATGAAGGACGCTTACTCTTTTGATAAAGATGAGGAGAACTTTAGACATCAGCTATCAGAAGATGCTGGATGCGTATTTTAAGATTTTCAACCGATGTGGACTTAAGACCAGGATGGTGGAGTCAGACACCGGAGCCATGGGAGGCAAGGCGGCGCATGAGTTCATGGTGATAGTGGATACAGAAGGAGGAGAGAACATAATCTTCTATTGTGACCATTGTGACTATGCCGCAAACATGGACAAAGCCATTTCCCTGGAACTCAAAACACATAAAGAGGAAGATTCAGAAAAACCGATTCAAAAGGTTGCCACTCCAGAAGTCAAAACGGTGGAGGAGGTGACCGCTTTTCTGAAGGTACCGGCAAAGAAGTTAGCCAAGACCTTGCTATATAAAGCAGATGAAAAGGTGGTGGCGGCTATGATAAGAGGGGACAGACAAATCAATGAGGTCAAATTAAAAAACTTTTTGGGGTGCATAAATCTGGAGATGGCGGATGCAGAAACGGTCGAAGAAATCACCGGCGCTTCGGTGGGTTTTGCCGGCCCTTTGAATTTAAAAAATGTTGCGATAGTAGCAGATGAGGAGATTCCCCGCTTAAGAAATTTTGTCACCGGGGCTAACGAGAACGATTTTCATTTTGTAAACGTCAACATTGGTCGGGATTTCAAGATAGATCAGGTGACAGAGATCAGATGTGCAAAGGAGGGTGAGTTGTGCCCTCGATGCAAGAGGGGAAAGCTTCTTACCTCCCGGGGCATAGAGGTGGGAAACACCTTCATGCTGGGAACAAAGTATAGCCAGAGTTTGGGGGCTAACTTTCTGGATGTAGATGGACAGGAAAAGCCCTTCATCATGGGATCATATGGAATAGGAATCACCCGCACGGCTCAGGCGGCGGTGGAAAAGTTTCACGATGATAAAGGTATAATCTGGCCACCTTCCATCGCCCCTTTGTCCGTGGAGATTCTTCCTTTAAATGTAGCTGATGAGAGGCAAAGTAGGGTGGCTTTCGAACTATATGAAAAGATGAGAGAGCAAGAAATTGAGGTGTTACTCGATGACAGAGATGAAAGAGCTGGAGTGAAATTCAACGATGCTGATCTGATAGGTTTGCCCTTGAGGGTAAACGTGGGAGCAAAAAGTTTAAAAGAAGACAAGGTAGAGATCTGTAAAAGAAAAACAAGGGAGGTAATCTCGGTACCCCAGAATGAGGTGGTTGAAAAATGCAAGAAACTTCTAAGTGGGCTTTAATTTAATCCGGATTAAGAAACAATAAAGTTCCGTATTACTTCAGGAGGAGGAAAAAAAGAACCAGATGAGGAGGTCAATCAGTCGTATTAGCAGAAGTAAATAAAGATCATTTTTTATATTGCTTTTTCGATAAGAAGGATTATATTAAGAAGTTAAGAGTGGGTATAGCCCACTCTTTTACATACGTGTTAACGTATAAGTAAAGTTATGGGCTCAACGGTAGATTTATTGAAGGAAAAAATCGAGCCACTGGTCGAGGAGGATGGTCTGGAGATAGTGGATTTTGAATTCTTCCAAGGAGGACCAGCGTCAGTTTTAAGGATATATGTAGATAAAGCCGGTGGAGTGACAGTTGAGCAATGCGCAAGTTTGAGTAGAAGGATCGGCGATTTTCTGGACATCGAAGACTTGATTCCTCACCGGTATATGCTGGAAGTTTCTTCTCCAGGGCTGGATAGGCCTCTGATTTGTGGCGCAGATTTTAAGAGAAAAATAGGAGAAAGGGTAAAGGTTTTTCTGAAGGAGGAAGTGAGGGGTAGGATGGAGTTGGTGGGAAAAATTAAAAACCTGGAAGGGGAAAATCTCCGCTTTCAGGTAGAATCTCCCGCAGCCGGTGTGGATGAAGAAGCCGAAGAGATCATTTCTTTAAAAAAGGTGGCGAAAGCCAAAATCGTGTTTTAGGGGAGGGCTTAATTGATGAACTACGAAATCGTAGAGGCATTAAGCCAGATCACCAAAAACAAAAACATAGACATGGATTTTGTAATTGAGTCCTTGGAAGCAGGTTTAATGCTGGCGGCGAAAAAGAAATTTGGCAACACCGACAACATAAAAATCAATGTGGATGCAAAATCTGGAGAGATCAAAATCATTGCCTTCAAAAAAGTAGTAGCAGAAGTAAGCGATCCAAATACAGAGATCATCTTAGAGGAAGCTAAAGAAATAGAGCCGAAGGTGAAGCTGGGAGATGAGGTGGAGGTGAAGGTGGAATTTAGTGAATTTGGCAGAAATGCCATCAGCGCCGCCAAACAGATCTTGATCCAAAGGGTCAAGGAGGCAGAACGGGAAAGAATCTTCGAGGAATATAAGGATAAGATCCAAACCGTGGTTACCGGGGGAGTGCAGCAGATTGAAAAAGGTCATCTTCTGGTAAATCTGGGAGGGGCGGAAGCGATTATTCCCCCCAAGGAACAAATCCCCAGGGAGAGATACCGTCCTGGAGACAGAATCCGAGCATTGATTTTGGATGTACAAAAGACCGCCAAAGGACCACAGATCATTCTTTCCCGGGTACATCCCAATTTCCTGAAAAAGCTTTTTGAGCTGGAGGTTCCGGAGATTTATGAAAGGATAATTGAGATCAAGATGGTAGCTCGACAACCGGGAGAAAGGTCCAAGATAGCGGTAAGCTCTATCGATAATCGGGTGGATCCAGTAGGTGCCTGTGTGGGGGTTAAGGGATCCCGGGTGCAAAGTATCGTCAGAGAGCTTTCCAGCGAAAGGATCGATATAATCCCCTATAGCCCGGACCCTGAAACCTTTGCCACCAGAGCCTTAGCACCCGCTAAGGTGGTGCACATAGATACTTATCATGATGACAACAGCATGACCATTGTAGTGGAGGATGACAGACTTTCCTTAGCCATTGGTAGGGCAGGGCAGAACGCCAGATTGGCGGCAAAGCTCACCGGATGGAAAATCAACATCTTAAGCGAAACCGAATACAGAGAACAGAAGAAACTGGAGGAACAGCTTAAAATCTATGTGACCGAATTACCCGGGGTGGGTAAAAAGCTGAAAGAGAAATTAACCGCACACGGAGTTGAAAGCATTCAAGATCTAGCTAAATGTAGTGTGGAGGATTTAGTAGAGATCGAAGGGGTGGGCTCAAAAAAGGCGGCTTCCTTAATCCAGAAGGCAAAAGACTATCTGATCCCTTCCAAGACTGTGGAGTAGATTGTTTTTTTTTAGGAGATGAAAAAAAATAGACTTTTTTCTCCAAGTATGAAAACAGATCTGAGAATGAGCCGAAAGGATCTGAGTCTGTGCGTTGACAATAAGGTTTTTAACCTATAGCATTACTTTAACCTAGAGGTGTTGGTTTTGGCGAAGAGGAGAGTATATCAGTTAGCCAGAGATCATAAGATCTCCAGCGAGGCCATGCTTACCATCATAAGAGAACTTGGCTTTGAGATAAGAAGCCATATGAGCGTGGTGGACGAGAAGATGGCCTCCTCCATCGAGGAAAAATTCCAGAAGGAAAGGGAGGCGGTTAAGGAAGAGTTTGCCCAGAAGAAAAAGAAGTTAAAGGAACGAGAGGAAAAGGAAGAAAAAGCCGTCTCTTTCGAACCGATAAGCAAAGGGCGAGAGATTAAACTTCGACGCAAGGAGCATTTAAGAAAGCTGGAGAAAAAAAGGCTGGAAGTAAAAAAAAGGAAAGCTCCTTTTTTAAAAGGGAAACTTGAAAGAAAAGTAGACAGAGTCCAGGTTGAGCAAAGCGTAAAGAAGACTTTAGCTTCCATAGATACCGTACGGAGGGTAAAAAGATATAAAAGGAGATTGCATCCAGACCAGGCGGAAAAGGAAGTTGAGCCAACCAACCTCATCCGGGTCAGCGAATACATCTCAGTGGCAGAACTGGCTAATCGGATGGGGGTGAAGCCGGCGGAGGTGATCTCCAAATGTCTGGAGTTGGGTTTTGTAGCTACCATCAATCAGAGATTGGATATGGATAGCATCCAGACCATTGCGCTGGAATTTGGATTCAACGTGGAGCCGGTTAAGGAGATCGGGTTGGAGGTGGAGGAAGAGGAAGAGGAAAAGGAAAGGGAAGAGGATCTGAAGCCACGATCTCCTGTAATCACCATCATGGGACATGTAGATCACGGAAAGACATCGCTTCTGGATTTCATACGGAGAAGCAATATCATAGCAGGGGAATCAGGTGGCATCACTCAGCATATAGGTGCATATGAGGTGGAGGTGTCGGGCGGAGGAATAACCTTCCTGGACACCCCGGGACATGAGGCCTTCACCGCCATGAGGGCTCGAGGAGCGCAGGTAACTGACATCGTGGTGTTGGTGATAGCGGCAGATGATAGTGTGATGCCTCAGACCATTGAAGCTATCGATCACGCCCGGGCGGCGGGAGTTCCCATAATTGTAGCCATCAATAAAATGGATCTTCCCCAAGCCAAAAGCGAACCGATCAAACAGGAATTGGCCAAACTTAATCTGGTTCTGGAGGAATGGGGAGGCTCAACTATTATGGTGGAAATCTCTGCCAAAACCGGCATGGGAATAGATAGGCTTCTGGAGATGATTCTGCTTCAGGCGGAGATGATGGAATTGAAAGCTAACCCCAATCGCCGAGCTTCTGGCGTGGTGATCGAATCTGAGCTCAGCAAAGGAAAAGGGGTTATTGTAACTGTTTTAGTTCAAAAAGGAACGCTTAAAGTGGGAAACCCTTTCGTTACCGGACCTTATCATGGGAGAGTAAGGGCCTTGTTTGATGAAAGAGGGAATCCGGTGAAGGAGGCAGGACCATCTACCCCGATCCAGGTTTTAGGTGCATCCGGGGTTCCTCAGGCTGGGGATACCTTTGTAGTAACTGAAGATGAGACAGAAGCCCGCCAAATTTCAGCTAAAAGGATGAGATTGAAAAGGGAGCAGGACTTAAGACAGGTAAAAAGGGCGTCTTTGGCTGAGGTGTATGAACAAATTGAGGAAGGCAAAACCAGAGAGCTGAACTTGATCCTCAAAGGAGATGTGGGAGGATCAGTGGAAGCATTATCTGACACCTTAGAGAAAATCTCAACCAACGAGGTGAGGGTTAGGGTGATCCATCGAGGAGTGGGCTCCATAATTGAAAGCGACGTTCTTCTGGCTGAAGCCTCCAATGCGATCGTCATCGGATTCCACGTCCGCCCGGATCTGAGAGCCAGAGGACTTGCCTTAAAAGGGAACGTGGACATAAGACTCTATGAGGTGATCTACGAGATCGAATCCGACATCAAGAAAGCTTTAGAAGGACTCTTGGAACCCGAAATCACCGAAACCATCTCTGGCACTGCCGAGGTTAAGAATGTCTTCAAGGTCTCCAATGTGGGGCAGGTGGCAGGGTGCTTTGTCCAGGAGGGATTGATGAAAACAGGGGACAAGGTTCGAGTGATTCGTGATGGAGTAGTGGTCTATGATGGCATAATTTCATCCTTAAAAAGATTCAAGGATGATGTGAAAGAGGTGACAAGCGGGCTGGAATGCGGAATAAAAATAGAAGACTACAACGATATAAAGGTGGACGATCTTTTAGAGACCTATCAAGTAAAAGAATTAGCCCGCAAACTGGAGTAAACTCCCAGCAATTGAGGTCAGAAGTAAGAAGGGAAACCTACAAACTGAATTTTTTTCTTTTCAATGATTGTTGGTCTGGTAAGCATAGACATTCACATCCCGGAGAGCGGCTCCTTAAAGAGCAAGAGGCACATCCTAAAGGGAATAAAGGATAGAGTGAAGAATAGATTCAATGTCTCCATCGCGGAGGTAGACCACAACGATCTCTGGCAGAGAACTACCCTGGGAGTTGCTGTGGTGGCGAATCAGAAGCACTTTGCCAACCAGGTTCTCTCTGGTGTAGTGGATTTTATAAGCAAGGAAAACGGGGTGCAGATACTGGACTATTCCATAGAGCTGTTCTAAAATAAAGTTTTACCACCATGGTAATATAATAGTTCCCGTTCTGTTGGTAGCCACCTGGAAATCAAAGAAGAAGATTAAATATGCAGTACCAGAGGAAAGATCGGGTGGGCGATCTAATTAAAAGAGAGATAGCTCACATAATTCAATCTGAGCTAAAGGATCCAGGAATCGGCTTTGTGACCATCACCGGGGTGGAAGTCTCAGTAGATCTTAAGCAAGCTAAGGTATTCTATAGTGTGTTGGGCGATGAAGACTCCAAAAGGGAAAGCACATCCGCCTTGAGGAGAGCTTCTGGGTTCATCCAGCATGAGATAGGAAAAAAACTTAAGCTCAAATACACGCCGGAGATTTTCTTTCAGTTCGATACCTCGGTGGAATACGGCGCGCACATTGAGGAGTTGATCCAGAAGATTCATAGGAATGAAGGGCCGGATCAAAACGAACTCGATCAGGATGAACCTCCCGAGGATCACTCCGCCTTAAATGAAGATGCAGAAGATAAATAGGAAATTAAAAAAGATTTTAGATCTCATAGAAAGAAGCCAGACGGTTCTTGTTACCTCCCATCGGGATCCGGATGGGGATTCGATCGGATCCCAGTTGGCTTTAGCTGAGTTGGTGGAAAGCCGGGGGAAGTGTTGTCGGATCATCAACAAGGGTGATTTGCCCTGCAAATACAAATTTTTGGACCCCCAGGGAAAGATCGAGAACTTGGAGACTGTAAAGGACCAAAAGGATGTTGGGGCTGTTTTTGATCTGGTTTTCGTGCTGGACTCTACTTCCATAAGGCGTATAGGTGAGGTGAAAAAATTGATCCCCCCTAAAGCTACATTAACAAATATAGACCACCATCCAGATAATGAGGAGTTTGGCACCTTCAATTACGTAGATGTGAACGCTTCATCTGTGGGGGAGATGATCTTTTCCCTGCTTAAGTCCTCCGGTTTTCCCATCACCCCCACGGTAGCCACCCAGCTTTATGCAGCCATTCTGACCGACACCGGTAGATTCAAATTCTCCAATACCTCTCCCTTTTGTCTGAGAGCGTGTGCGGAACTGATAGAATCCGGTGCCGACCCCAAGCATGTCACCAATCAGATCTATTTTAACCATTCCCTTCCTTTTTTGAGACTTCTGGGATCAATTCTGAGCCGCCCTCTGATCTTGGGTGAAGGAAGGATCTGTGCCATGACTGTTAAACAGAACCTTTTGACCGATTTGAGAGTCGATCCAGAAGAGATGGAGGGGGTGGTGAATTATTCGCTCTTTTTAAAGGGAGTGGAAATAGGGCTTCTTTTTACTGAGAAAGAAAATGGGAAGACCAAGGTAAACCTTAGATCCCAAAATGAGTTTGATGTTTCAAAGGTAGCGAAGGTTTTCGGCGGAGGAGGACATAGAAATGCGGCTGGCTGTATGCTTAACCATGGCTTAGAACAGGCCAAGAAAATCATCGTGGAACAAATTCGAAAAACCTCGAAAGATGAATCTGTCCGGAGTTTTACCAGTTAACAAGCCATCCGGTGTGACCTCACATGATGTGATACAGAGACTAAGACAGATTTTACAAATCAGAAGAATCGGTCATGCCGGAACTTTGGACCCCCGTGCCAGCGGAGTCCTGTTAGCCTGTATGGGCAAAGCAACCAAGGTGGTGCAGTTTCTAACTGAATATGACAAGGAATATGAGGCGGTGATCAAACTGGGAATCACCACCGATACCTACGACGGCGAAGGTGAAATCACAGAAAAAAAAGATGATTTTAAGATAAGTCCAGACGAGATAAGGAAAGTAATTGATACATTCAAAGGGAAGATATGGCAGATTCCTCCTTTGCATTCTGCCATTAAGTACAAGGGCAAAAGGCTTTATCAATACGCCCGGGCAAAAAGGGAGGTGGAGAGAAAAAAAAGAGAGGTGGAGATAAAAGATATAGAGGTGTTGGATATAAACATACCATATGTTAAATTGAAAGTCAGTTGTTCCAAGGGAACTTACATCAGAAGCTTAGCTTTCGATGTGGGGAAGAAGTTAGGATGCGGAGCATATCTTTTCTCCCTGCAACGCACACGAGTTGGTCCGTTCAAACTTGAGGAGGCGTTAGGTCTTGAGATGATCTCCGATGTCGAGAAAGAGGGTAAAATCCAGGGTCATTTAATTCCCATAGAGAAGGCTTTGGCTCATCTTCCTTCGGTGGT
>JAGMFA010000092.1 GCA_023127875.1 Candidatus Zixiibacteriota bacterium | reverse complement strand
ATGGTCTGGAAAGTGTAAGGACCTCCGCCTGACTGTAGGTAGTGATGGAGGTTGACCAATGATATGATGGCAGAATCGCTATTGGAGTAAAAGTAGATGGATGAACTATCAACAAGTTTCAAATCGTCCCAGAAAGGCGCCAAAAGACTATAAGGACCCCACAGCCAGGGAAGGGAGCGATTGATAAAACACTTGAATGTGTCAATGTAGCAAGGGAGCACATGAGAGAAGCTAAGCCATCCATCAGAAGCAATTCTTAAGCTGTCAAAGGTGTCGGCATAGAAAGGAAAGGAGAAGTTCAGGTCGAAAAAACCATAATCTTCGTTATCATCTCCACTTCCTCCGATTGGTATTCCCCGGTTCTCAATATCCACCCAAGCAAATTCCAATCCCAGTTGACCAGTGTCGTCTGTCCAGGTATAGCCGAAAGGATCCGACCCACCCATCCAGTCCGCCTCCTCCATGCTAATTTGAAGTTTGAACCTCAGAGGCAACCCGCCGGAATTGGTCAAAGTTAGATTATCAAAAATCTGCTGACCTGCGCTTGCGTGAACAATAAATTCCTCCCTATCTGTATCCAGCACAGCCTTTCTTTTAGGTGTTGCTTGCGCCCTATTAGATCCCGGGCTTTCCTCTGGTGAGGCGATGGAGGTAACCCGATAAAAATAAGTTTGATCTTCAAACACGTCCGAATCTGTGTATAGAAATTGCGAAGCCGGAGTTGCGGCGATTAAATTGCTCTGATCTATCAAGACAACCGAATCGACGGAACGATAGATTTTGAAACTGTCCCCAACTGTTGGGGTGTCAGAACTGGTGGCAATCTGTGCACGGATCATGAGGTTGTTGTAACTGTGGTGCCACTCAAAATGAAAGAATGGTCTTTTGCCCCAGAGGGAATTGCCGAAATTTAGCAGGCTGTCCACTCCTATTAGAGGAGACAGAGGTGAATCCTCATTCCAGTGAAAAACGATCCAGAAAGTGGGATCCTCCATCAAAAGGTTATGCTCTATCTCCACCCATTCTCCATCAGACAAACTATCTTCACCACTGGCCGAGGCTGAAACCGAATCCAAAAAGCCGTTTTGGGGAAGACCTCCGGAATCTCGATTTACTGTTACAAAGAAGGGAGCTTTAAAATCATAATTGGTATCAATGGCGGCTCCCTGATGGGAGATGAAGATTTTTGACTTCAATAGATAAAAAGGAAGAGTAGGTGAGCTTATTCTCCCTTCGACAAGCTCAAGGCGGTAAGTTAAGTCGAACTGCACTGCTAAGCAATTCTCCTGCCAGGGGAGTAGTGCATAAAACCCAATGAACATATCATCTCTACAGTAGGATAGTTCCAGAGTGTCCGGATGGGGACTAAACCAAAAGAGGGGGACATTGCCATCTTGTTCACTGATTGCCGCTAAAAAGGTGGGTGGGAGAAGATCATCCGCAGAAGTCGACACCCCTGAGACGAAAAGAAGAAAGATTAAAAGATAGACGATGGGATGATATTTAATGTAGATATAAATCGGGACGGAATCTGCTTTCACCATGCACCTAAATGAAAGCCAAAAGGTTATTGACGAACATGTGCAAAATATCAACAGAGTTAAGGAAAGTCAAGAAAAATTTGCCAGTTTATTTAGATCATGCAACCATACTTTTAATTCCTGTTTAAAATAATTGGTTGCGATGATCGTCAGCAAAAAAGTGTGTGAAGTCTTAGCTTAGCCTGCTTTCGGGCGAACCTAAAGGAATTGTTGAAAAAACCCTTTTGGCCCGCCAAAGGCGGGCCCCATGTATGATAAGTAATTGCCTTCCATAGGGGCGGGTATTCCCAGACGAGCGGACACTCCCGTATGGGGAGTCTCCGTCATCCTGCCCCGGAGTGTGGCTTTTTCAACCTCTACACCTGACATCCTATTTTATTTGACAAACGAAAAGTAATTTCCTTTATTGTATTTTTCAAAGAGTTGCATACTTTACAAGAGCTTGGAGTTGAAGAACAAATGATTTCCCCAGACAAATAATGGATTCAAGTGGAATCAGAAGAATGAAAGAAGGTGGGTCATGTCAATTACCGGTTATGTAAAGTATAAACGAAGAGAGTTTTGTAAAGACGTGAGGTGTCCGGTTCAACTGGAGTTGGATGCTCAAAAAGAGGGTTCTGAAGAATATGAAAAGATAAGGCAAACGTGTAAAACCAATTGTAGATATACCACCTATCAGTTTCATCATTGGTTGATAGAGAAAGGTTATTTAATTGTCAGACCTGAAAAAAGAGACTGGAACTGAGGCTGAGACTGAGATGGAGACTGTTTACAAAGTCTCCTACGAGAAAAACATAATAAGAGAAATGCTTACCTTTGGATTAAGGAGGTACTCAATATGGATTGGGGAATGAGAAACCGATTGAGTCAACTAATTGGACCGGATGGGCATTGTTTCTTTTTGCCCATAGATCATGGATATTTTCAGGGACCGACTAAGTGTTTGGAAAAACCTGGTGAGACCATCAAGCCGCTTCTGCCTTATTGCGATGCGCTCTTTGTTACCCGAGGGGTATTGCGTTCTTCAGTAGACCCCAGCATAAGCAAACCAATTATCTTGAGGGTGTCCGGTGGCACCAGCATGGTGGGAAAAGACCTGGCAAATGAGGGAATCACTACCTCTATACAGGAGATAGTGCGCCTTAATGCCGCCGCAGTGGGTATCTCCGTCTTTATAGGCAGTGCTTACGAACACCAGACGCTTTTGAACCTGGCAAATTTGGTCAATGTGTGCGAAGATTACGGCATTCCAGTGATGGCAGTTACGGCTGTGGGTAAAGAGGTGGGTCAAAAAGATGCCCGTTATCTTGCCTTGGCCTGTCGTATTGCGGCAGAGTTGGGCGCACGGGTGGTAAAAACCTACTGGTGTGAAAAGGATTTCGACAAGGTTGTAGATGGCTGCCCGGTTCCCATAGTTGTGGCGGGGGGACCCAAATGTGAAACAGAGCTGGAGGTATTTGAATTCGTCTACGACGGCATGCAAAAAGGTGCCATCGGAATAAATCTGGGGAGAAATGTCTGGCAGAATCCACATCCGGTGGCTGTAGCCAAGGCTTTGCATGCCATCGTTCATGAAAACAGTACACCGAAAGAGGCTCATCAGTTATTCAACGATGTGAAGAGTAGCGAAAAAACATAGATCCGAGTTTTGTTTGATGGGGCAGGAGTTAAACGAAACTGTTGAAAAACTCTACTGGCAGGGCTAAATGCCCTTCAGGGTGAATCCCTTCAGGATGAACCCTGCCCTATGGATGAGAAGTAATTGTCTCCCATATAGGGGCGGGAATTTATCCCGCCCCAAAATGTAGCTTTTTCAACAAGCCCTTAAACCCCTGCCACATCACAAATAAGTTAAAAACTCAGCTAAGAACTCATATATTAAAGGAGCAGATGTTATGCGAGTAGCCATGTATTACAACAACAAGGATGTGCGAATAGAAGAGCTATCAACTCCAAAGATCGGTCCCGGCGAGTTGTTGGTAAAAGTGTTAGCCAGTGGCATCTGTGGCAGTGACGTAATGGAGTGGTATCGCATCAAAAAAGCCCCTCTGGTTTTGGGACATGAGATCGCGGGAGAGATCGTGGAGAAGGGGAAGGAAGTAGAACGATACAATATCGGTGACCGGGTCTTCGTCTCCCATCATATCCCCTGCAATACCTGTCGTTATTGCCTGAACGGCTATCATACTGTGTGTGACACTCTACATACCACCAACTTTGATCCCGGTGGTTTCGTTGAATACTTACGTGCACCCCAACTTAACGTGGATCGAGGAACATTCCTATTGCCTGATGAAGTTTCCTTTGAGGAGGGAACTTTTGTTGAGCCGTTGGGCTGTGTAATCCGTGGACAGAGGATGGCAGGACTCAAGCCAGGTCAGAGTGTGCTTATCCTGGGCAGTGGCATTTCCGGACTGCTTCATCTGCTTTTGGCTCGCGCCCTGGGCGCAGGGCGAATTATTACCACAGATATAAACGATTATCGTCTGAAGACGGCAAAAGAGTTCGGGGCAGATACTGTAATACATGCCAATGAGGATGTGCCAGCCCGCGTGCGTGAAGTCAACGACGGGAGACTTGCTGATTTAGTGATTATCTGTGCAGGGGTTCTATCTGTTTTTAAACAGGCGTTAAAATCTGTGGATCGGGGCGGCACGGTTTTATTTTTTGCCCCCACAGACCCAGGGGTCGAACTCCCTGTGCCTGTTAATGATTTCTGGCGCAACGGAATCACGCTTTTGCCCTCATACGGTGCCAGCCCCTTGGATTGCACTCAGGCAATAGAGCTGATCCGTTCCCGTCGTGTTCCGGTGAGCAAAATGATCACCCATCGTTTGCCTCTGGAACAGACAGCTTTAGGTTTTAAGCTTGTGGCAGAGGCTAAGGAATGCATTAAGGTGATCATTGAACCGCATAGACCTCGATAATTAAGAATTACACCGGCCGCAATCGTAGGGACAGCCCTCGTGGCTGTCCTAATTAGCTCCAGTTAGTTTTCTCCCGAAGAGCAGGATAAAATCCCGCCTAAGGCAAATTCCCCTTGCCCTTGCAGAAAAAATCCATATATTAAATATAACGACTCAATCTGTTATAAGGGCTGTCAAAGATGAGATGAAATACCAGCCTTTTCTCCAACCCCAAACCTCGGGGGTGTCATGCGCTTCCTAACTATCACTTTTTTCGCTGTCCTTGTTCTCCTTTCTCTCCACCATGCACAAGCAACCATCATTCACGTCCCAGCCGATTCGTCCACCATTCAAGGTGGGATCAACGGCGCTGTCAGCGGAGATACCGTTCTGGTTGCTCCGGGGACTTACTTCGAAAACATTATTTGGCCACTGATGGATCAAGTCGTACTGATAAGCGATGAAGGTGCTGACAGTACCATCATTGATGGAAACCTTTCTACAAGTGTAATTGAGATAAGCAATCCTTCCCCTCAGTCTGGTCCCATCGAACCTCTTATTAATGCCTCTATTATTGGATTTACTATTCTAAATGGTTTGGAAAATGGCATATACCTTCATGGAAGCGTAAGTGCGGAGGTCAGGCGGTCAATTATTAAAGACAATTTCGGAATTGGGCTGTATTGTAGTTCTTTGGGTTGGTCTGGCGGTTATGTCCAAATAGTGCGGACTCTATTAGCTGATAATAGTAAGGGCATGGAAATCTGGGGAGGTATGCAGAGTTGGGACGTAATAAGCGATAAACTAACTATTCCTCAAAACACTCAATCTGCAATCGAATTTCTTGGTGCTCCAGAATGTGTTACATTTCTCATGACCAATTCAATAGTATGGGGAAATAATCAAAGTTTCTCAGGGGGGACTCCTGGCACTTTGAGTGTTATGTATAGTGATATTGAAAATAGTTGGCCAGGCGAGGGTAATATCTGTTGCAATCCCCAGTTTTGCTATCCTGATACGGATAATTATTATTTGGGACAGAATTCGTGCTGCATAGGTGCTGGATGTGATTCTCTAGGCAATCCTGACAGCACTATTGACTTAGGCGCATTCGGGGTTGGGTGTCAGGGATATGTATACGGTGACGCCAATGGAGATGGAGTAATCGACCTCGGAGATGTGGTCTATTTGATAAACTACCTATACAGAGACGGCGACCCGCCAAATCCCATAGAAGCTGGAGATGCAAATTGCGACGGAACGGTTGACCTGGGTGATGCGGTTTACCTGCTCAATTATCTGTTCAGAGGTGGCCCGCCACCAAGCTGTTAGCCATACGGGCGTATTCACTTGCCACAGCTCCAGTCGAATCTCTAAATCAGAGGTTCGGCCTTGTCATCTTTTTATCGTTTTGTCGAAATCGTTAAGGCGCTATCTCGCCCAAGAACATTTTCTCTTCAAAGTGCAATAGTCTGATAAGCCTCGAAGAGACAGCTTTACGTTTTAAACTTGTGGCTGAGGCAAAGGGATGCATCAATGTGATCATTGAACCTAATAGACCACAATAATTATGTCGTGTCCTCAGTCCTGGCACAACTATAAAAGCGTTATTTGATTGCGTAGCCAAGCCTTTATGGCTTGGCCGCAAGCCGTGAAGGCTTGCCTACGCGCTTTAAGCTTGTCGCAGAGGCTAAGGAATGCATCAAGGTGATCATTGAACCTAATAGACCACAATAATTATGTTGTGTCAGGAGTTCACAGGTTGACCGAGAACTCCAATTGTGTCATTCTGAACGGAGCCCTTCGGCACTTGTCACCCTGAGCGAAGCGAAGGGTCTGGGTTGCCTCAGGGTAAACTCCGCGGAGTGAAGAATCTTGGTTTTATGCGGGTTGGAAAGCGAGATTCTTCCCCATATGGGTCAGAATGATAATTCTCAGTCATCCTGCTCAGTCCTGACACAACTATAAAAGCGTTATTTGATTGCGTAGCCAAGCCTTTATGGCTTGGCCGCCCATCTGGGCCTACGCGCTTTAAGCTTGTCGCAGAGGCTAAGGAATGCATTAAAGTGATCATTGAACCTCATCGACACGGATAGTCCCGTAATCGTTGCGTCAGGAGCTCTACTCCTGACGCTTAAAAAGCATGTCAGGACTGAGGTCCTGACACAACATAAATTTTACACACAAATTCAAACATTATCTTTGGCTTACTCCAAGAGCTTTTTATTTGACAAGGAAAGCTTTAGTCGTTATTTTCAAACAAAGATACATTCATTTAGAAAAACATGAAAAACAGTGAGTTCATAGAGAAGTTGAAAGGGACCATCTATCGTTTCGGGCTTCTTAAAAAAGGTGATCGGGTTGTTGTGGCGCTCTCTGGCGGACCTGACTCTGTGGCTTTGCTTTATGGTCTGCTTACCATACAGCCTGAGTTTGAACTCAAACTTTATGTGGCTCACTTAAACCATAAGTTAAGGGGAGCTGAATCAGATGAGGATGAGAGATTCGTAAAAGAGCTGGCAGTCCGTCTGAAACTACAATTTTTTTCCAAAAGAATTGACGTCAAAAGAGAAGCTAAAAAGAGAAAATTAAGCATTGAGGAGTGCGCCAGAGAGATACGTTACCAGTATCTGCAAAAGTTAGCTAATCAGATCAAGGCGGACAGGATCGCTTTTGGACATCAAGCCGATGATCAGGCGGAGACTTTTTTGATGAGGCTTATCAGAGGTGCAGGAGGTGCCGGGCTTTCGGGAATTCCACCTAAAAGAGGTAAAATCATTCGCCCCTTAATTCAGATCAAAAGGGAGGAGATCGAAAAATTTTTAAAAGCCAACCGTATCTCCTACAGGCTGGATTCGTCCAACTATCTGACCGATTACTTCAGAAATAAGATCAGACTGTTACTTTTGCCCAAAATCAAGGAGGAGTTTAACCCTAAGATTGTAGAAACTCTGAATCGAACCGCAGATATCATCTCGCTTCAGCAGGAATATTTACAAAAAAATTGCGAACAGCTCTTGGTGGATATTGGTAAAAAAAGGGGGAGCAAAATAATTCTTGATTTAGAAGAGTTTGTAAGTTATGATATTTGTTTACAAAGGGAGATGATCCGGTTCTGTGTTAGGGAGTTAAAAGGAGATCTAAATCAGCTTTCTTTTGAGTCAGTGGATCGAGCCTTAAAGCTGATCCATCAAAAAAAGAGCGGAAAGAAAGTTAAATTAGCCAACAAAACATGGGTGGAGGTCAGCGGGAAAGAGATAGCCTTCTACAGAGAAGTGAAAAAAGAATGTGACTATCCTGTTACCCTTCCCGGAGAGGTGAATCTGTCCGCAGGATCCATAGGAAAAGATTGGGGAATAAAGATAAAGGGAGAAATCCTAAAACGCAAGTCTGCACCACAGAATCTCATCCCCCAGAATCAGAACATTGCCTTTCTGGATTGGGAAAAGCTAAAGTGTCCGTTCCGCCTCCGTAGTCGAAGGAGGGGAGATAAATTCAAGCCTCTGGGAATGAAGGGGACCAAGAGTCTTGCCGACTTTCTAATAGATGCTAAGGTGCCCCGATACTTAAGGGATGAGGTGCTGATCCTAACCTCAAAAGGCAAAATCGCCTGGGTGGTAGGCTGCAGAATCAGCGAGGAATTCAAGGTGACTGAAAAGACCAAAAAGGTGTTGAAGGTGGAAGCATTTGTTTCAGATTCTTAGGCCCTTTTACCCAATAGTGTTGCGTTAATCGTAG
>JAGMFA010000091.1 GCA_023127875.1 Candidatus Zixiibacteriota bacterium | reverse complement strand
AAGGGCTTCGTTCAGAATGACAAAACCGCTTTCACTCTCGATCGCGCGACTTATGGGTAATAGTCAGCCCACCAGGGGAGGGTGATAATAAACAGCTTTGCTCGGCAAAGAATATTCACAGCAGATTGATCGGATTAAACGGATGTTTATAACAACTGATCAGCTTAATCTAACTAATCAGCCATGACAGATTGAGAACTAAAATATGGAAGAAACCGAGGCTTGAGCCAAGTTGAGCAGGCTTTCGGGTAAAATACCCATCTGTAGAACCCCCCAGATAGAGATCAACAAAACCAGGCCGACGCCAAAAGCGAGGGGCACTTTTTGCGCCTCGGGCTTTGGTGGATGCATGAACATGATGACTACTACTCTCAAGTAGTAATAGACCGAAATCAAACTGTTTAACACTCCAATTATCACCAATCCCACAAATCCTGATTTCACCGCCGCACTGAACACATAAAATTTTCCCATAAATCCGGCGGTAGGGGGAAATCCTGCCAATGAAAACATAAAGACCGTCATCAGTATGGCTAAGAGAGGAGACCTACTTCCCAGTCCGGAATAATCATCTAAACCGGTATTCTCCTTACCTTTCCTTCCCAGTGCAATCACCACGGTGAAGGCTCCTATGTTCATGAAAGTATAGGCTAAAAGATAAAACAGCGCGCTGGAGATTCCGGTTTCTCCACCAGCCACCAAAGCCACCAAAACGTAACCGGCATGAGCAATGGAGGAATATGCCAGCATTCTCTTGATGTCGGACTGTGCTATGGCAATTATATTCCCCACGGTCATGGTCAAAGCCGCCATGATCCAGACGATTATGGTCCAATCCAACTTTATGGTAACGAAGGAAAAGAGAAATACTCTTAATAGCGCGGCAAATCCAGCCGCCTTGGGGCCTGCGGAGATAAAGGCGGTCACCGGCGTGGGAGCTCCCTGGTACACGTCCGGCACCCACATGTGAAAAGGAACAGAAGCTATCTTGAACCCAAAACCCACCAATAGCAATCCTGCGCCAGCCCAGATCAAAAGATCTGGTCCAGCTTCACCAAAAGCGATGCTTTTGATTATCTGCTCCAAGTTGGTGCTTCCCACGCTTCCGTAAATCATCACAATCCCGTAAAGCAGAAAGCCGGTGGCAAATGCCCCCATCAAAAAGTATTTCAGGGAAGCCTCATTGGAGTTCAGATCGCCTCTTTTAAATCCAGCTAAAACGTAAAGTGAAACGGACATAATCTCCAGACCCAAAAAGATGACGATAAGATCAAAGCCGGATGCCAAAAGCATCATACCCAGGGTGGAAAACAAAATCAGGCTGAAGTACTCGCCATGCAAAATCTCTTCTCTTTTCAGATAGTTCATGGAGGCAAATATTATCAGAAACGATCCGATCAGAAAGATAAACTTAAAGAAAGTGGCGTAATTATCCACCAGAAACATCTGGCTGAAAGTTGTATCTTGAAAATCCCAGAGTCTCAGGTTAGCCAGAAAGGCTAACACAACGGCTATCCAACCCAGATGAGCAGTCACAATCTTTCTGTTTCTGGACAAAAATGGATCCAGAATCAAAATAAGAATGGCAAAAACACAGAGGATTATCTCTGGTAGAATTAACTTGAAATTAACTACTGGCATGATCCAATCCATAGTTTAAATCTCTCCCGGTCTATCTTTGCTCTACCTCTCCCCCTATCTCCCCCTCTCCACAAAGTGGAGAGGGATTCACCCTGAAGGGGACGCGGGGTGAGGTTGTCATAAATTTATACTCGCCGAGGCATCAGAGTTTCTTCACTCCATCTGTTTCATCTGCTCCATCTGTTGGGAATCTATACTAAGGCCTTTCTCAAAAAGTTGATTTTTCTCATATTTTGTCTGTGCATTCTCTATGAGATTTTTAACCGAGGGTTCCATTTTGGTGAAAAAAGGCTTGGGATAGATACCGATCCAGAAGATTGCCAGAATCAACGGTATTAAGACTATCTTTTCTCTTAGGTTTAAGTCCTTTAAGTTTTCGTTCTCCGGTTTGGTGATTTTTCCGAACATGACGCGTTGATACATCCACAACATGTATATGGCGGCTAAGATGATCCCCACTGCTCCCAGCACAGCATAAACCACGTTGGATTTAAAAGTTCCCAGAAGAATGGTGAATTCTCCCACGAAACCATTGGTTCCGGGAAGCCCGATGGAGGAAAGAGTGACGATCATGAAGAAGGCAGCGAACACCGGCATTTTCTTTGACACGCCACCAAAATCGGCAATCAATCGGGTATGTCTTCTCTCATATATCATCCCTACGATCAAAAAGAGCGCTCCGGTGGAGATGCCATGATTGATCATCTGAAGTATGCTTCCTTCTATACTCTGAACGTTTAAGGCAAAAATTCCCAGCATCACGAAACCCAGATGGCTCACCGATGAGAAGGCCACTAAGCTTTTCACATCCTCCTGCCTTATGGAAACCAGGGCACCATAGATAATGCCAATTATCGCCAGAACAGAGAAAAGCCAAACATAATCCATAAACGCATTAGGAAACAGAGGAAGACAGAACCTCAAAAAACCATAAGTTCCCATCTTAAGCAAAACTCCGGCCAAGATAACCGATCCGGCAGTGGGAGCTTCAACATGAGCATCCGGAAGCCAGGTGTGAAACGGAAACATAGGAACCTTGATGGCGAAAGCTAAGGCAAAAGCAAAAAACAGCCAGAATTGTGCTCCCAAGGGAATGGGAAGATTAGTTATCTCCAAAAGGTTGAAGGTATATGTGCCGGTGAAACTGTGGTTCATGAAATATAAAACCAAAATAGCTACCATCATCAAAAGCGATCCGGTCATGGTGAAGAGGACAAACTTGATCGTGGCATATATTCTTCTGGGTCCACCCCAGATACCTATGAGAAAATACATGGGAATGAGCATGACTTCCCAGAAGACATAGAACAAAAACAGATCCAAAGAAACGAAAACCCCAATCATCCCTGTTTCTAAAAACAGCATGGAAATGTAGTAACCTTTTACCTTTTGAGTGATTGCAGACCAGGAGGAGAGGATGGCCAGTGGAGTAAGAAATGTGGTCAGGAGGACTAAAAACAGGCTGATCCCGTCAATGCCCAGATGATAACTTATCCCCAGAGTTTCAATCCAAGTCTTGTTGACTGAAAACTGCATTGCTGAAGATTCACCCGCAAAATTGAAATAGATATAAAGGGAGAATATGGCATTCAACAGAGAGGCGACAAAGGCAACTATTTTAATAGCATTGTGCCTGCTTCTATCGATAAGAAGCAATATCAAAATTCCCACAAGAGGGAAAAACGTAAGTATGGTTAAAATCCAAGTATCTAACATGATCTCACCGAAAGATGTAATAAACCAAAATCAACATCGCTCCAAAAACCAAGGAGAGGGCATAGTTGCGCAGATAGCCAGTCTGGGTTTTTCTTATCACCACGCCTAATCCTTTGACCATAGAGGCAATCCCATTGGCTATACCATCTATCACCAAAACATCAAACTGCCTCCACAAGACCAAAGCCAAACTCAAAAGAGGATTAACCACAACTTTGGCATATAGCTCATCCACATAATATTTGTTGAACAAAACCCGATAGGGAAATCTATATTTTTCTGCCAGCCTCTTCGGAATATTCAAATTCTGGATGTAAAATCGATAGGCAACCAGAATGCCAATGATTACTATTACGATGGAAATGATCATTAAAAGATACTCTGTCGACATCGCATGGGTGGCTAAGTGAGTATGAGAAGGATCGCTCTCAAATACAGGAGACAAGAATCCTTCAAATCTGTTCAACCCTCCCAAGGAATGAGGGATTCCCACATAGCCTCCGATAATTGAAAGCACTGCTAAAATTATAAGAGGGAAGGTCATGGATTTCGGAGCTTCATGGATGTGAGCCTGGACTTGTGGATCCACTCTGGATTTTCCCAAAAAGGTCAAAAAGACCAATCTGAACATATAGAATGCGGTCAATCCTGCAGTGATCACACCCACTAACCAGAGAAGGAAATGACCATGGGGGCTGGAGAAGGCTTTCCACAAGATTTCGTCTTTGCTGAAGAATCCGGAAAACAGAGGAATACCGGAGATGGCTAAGGTTCCGGCGAGAAAACACCAGAAGGTAATGGGTATATACTTCTTCACCCCCCCCATCTTCTGTATGTTCAACTCGCCTGATAAAGCATGTATAACCGAGCCAGCCGACAGAAACAGCAGAGCTTTAAAGAAGGCATGGGTCATCAGGTGAAATATCCCGGCGGCGAAAGCCCCCACTCCGCAAGCCAAGAACATATAGCCTAACTGGCTGATGGTGGAATACGCCAACACCCTCTTGATGTCATTTTGAACCAAGCCGATAGATGCCGCATAGATGGCAGTTGCCGCCCCGATCACAGCCACCACTCCCATGGAGATAGGAGCCAGAAGGAAAAGCGCATGACATCTTGCCACCATATAAACTCCGGCTGTCACCATGGTGGCGGCATGTATCAACGCAGAGACCGGAGTGGGACCTTCCATGGCGTCGGGAAGCCACACGTAAAGTGGGATCTGAGCGGACTTGCCGATGGCTCCCATAAACAAAAGCAAGGTCATGGCGGTGACCAATCCTCCTCCCAAAGCCAGAACGTGGGGTGCGTTTTCAAATACATTAGTGAAATTCAGACTCCCAAAGGTCCAGAATATCAGCATCACTCCCAGTGCAAAGCCGAAGTCTCCGATTCTGTTGACGATGAAAGCTTTCTTTCCCGCATCTGCGGCACTCTTCTTCTCATACCAGAAACCGATCAAAAGATAGGAGCACAAGCCCACTCCCTCCCATCCCAGATAAAGCAAAAGAAAATTGTTGGATAAGACCAACATCAGCATAAAGAAGGTGAAAAGATTCATAAATGAAAAATAGCGGGCATATCCTCTATCCTCTGCCATGTAGCCGATGGAATAAAGATGAATGAAAAATCCCACTCCGGAGACTACCAGGATCATAACCGAGGAAAGAGGATCAAGCAGAAAGCCAATGTCGATATGAAACTTTCCGGACAGGATCCAGGGGAAGGCGATCTTTTGCACCACCCTTTCCCCTGCCGGTAGAGCAGAAAGCTGGAAGAATATGACGATGGAGGTCAAAAAGGACAGACCCACAGATGTGCATCCTATCCAGCTCACCAAACCTTTTACTGGACTTCTCTCATCTAAAGCAGATTTCTGAGAGAGCGCTATAAGGCCGTTTATCAGAAAACCGATCAGTGGGAATAATGGAACTAAATAAACGTAGTTCATATCTTCTTGATTGTCCGCTGTCCACTGTCGGCAGTCCGCCGCTAAAGATATTTTTTCGGCGGACGGCGGACGGTCGACCGCGGTCGTCTTACCATTTCATCAGGTTAAAGTCATCCACATTCACGCTCTTTTTGTTTCTGAAAAGACAAATGATTATGGCCAATCCTACCGCGGCTTCTGCCGCCGCCACGGTCATCACCAAAAACACCACAACTTGACCGTCGAGAGAACCTAACTGTTTTGACAAAGCCACAAGGGCTAAATTGACCGCATTCAGCATCAGCTCGATGGACATGAACATGATCAATATATTTCGCCTAACTAAAACACCCAAAACCCCGATGGCGAAGATCGCCGCACTCAATATTAAGTAAGAAGATGAAGAAACCATCATTTTAACCTTTAATAAACTTTTTTACCTCGCACCTAATGTCGCGTAGCAGAGCCTTCACGGCTCTGCGGTGTATGAACTCTCCACCATAGATTAAATTTTTATAATCTCCTCTTTGCCATAACTATGGCGCCCACTATTGCCACCAGAAGTAAAACTGACGCTAACTCAAACGGAAGAAGATATTTGGTGAACAGCAGTTGAGCTAAAGGTTCAACGCCAGCCGGGGCTGTAGCCTCAGAAACGACTTCGGCTGGCTTGAAACCAAAAACTCCCATTTCAATAATCGTTACCATTCCGATCAAAAGTAAAAACACGAACAAGATGGCAAAAAATCTTTGAGCTTTTCTTTTCTCCGGACCGAATTCGTCCCTTCTCAGATTCAAAAGCATGATGACGAACAGGAATAAAACCATAATGGCACCGGCATAAACTATAATCTGGATTGCCGCCAAGAACGGAGCATTCAGCATTAAAAAGAGTATGGCTAAGCTTACCATGGTGGCTATCAGAAAGAGTGCGCTTGCCACCGCACTTTTCTGGCTGATCACCAAAATAGAGCAAACAACCGCAACCACCGCCACTATGGAAAAAATCAAAAGCTCCATCTTCTCATCCGTTTAATCCGTTAACTAATCCGCTCAATCCGTTTCATCCGTTGACCGTTTATTGCCATAAGGCACCAAAAGATCCTCTTTGGTATATATCAACTTCTCTCGTCTGTCATTGGAGAACTCATATTCTTTTCCCAAAAAGATCGCTTCCTTGGGACAGGCTTCCTGACAATATCCACAGAATATACATCTTAGTTCGTTTATCTCATACACCTTGGCATATCTTTCGCCAAATTCGTCTTCTGCTGGCTCCATGTAAATGCACCCGGAGGGACAGGCGGCGGCACATAGCCCACAGCAAACGCATTTCTCAGATCCATCCTCGTTTCTTTCCAGGTAGTGTAAGCCTCTGTATCGTGGAGGAAGTGTCAGCTTCTGCTCTGGATATCTTATCGTAGTCGGTCGGGAGAGCAGATACTTAAATGTGACTGACAATCCCCTGGGAATCGCCCAAAATATCGTTTTCAAAACATCAAACATAACTGAACCATTGAACCATTAAACCTTTGAACTTTTGAACCTTTTTTACAATATCATTATCACCGCGGTGATGAAAATGTTAAGCAGTGCCAGAGGCAAAAGAATCTTCCATCCGAAATTCATCAACTGATCATATCTGAATCTGGGGAGTGTGGCTCTTATCCAGATGAAGAAGAAAAGGAACACAACTAACTTTATCAAAAACCACAAGACCGGCGGCAAAAACGGACCATGCCACCCACCCAAAAACAGGGTGGTCGCCAAAGCAGAGACATTGATCATGTTGCCGTACTCTCCTAAAAAGAACATGGCAAACTTCATGGACGAATACTCGGTCATATATCCTGCCACCAGCTCATTTTCTGCCTCGGGGAGATCAAAAGGTGCCCGGTTGAGTTCAGCGATGGCGCAGATAAGATAAAGGATGAATCCCAGCGGTTGTCGAAAGATAAACCAGTTGAAAAACTTATCCTGGGCATTTACTATGTCAACCAAGCTTAAAGATCCGGCGATCATCAAGACCCCGATTAAGGAAAAACCCATGGAGACTTCATAGCTGATCATCTGAGCGGATGACCTCAATCCTCCCAGAAGTGAGTATTTGTTGTTGGATGACCAGCCGGCTAAAACCAGTCCGTATACTCCCAGAGAGCTAACAGCAAGCACGTAAAGTATACCCATATTAAAGTTGGAGATCACCATGTCAATTTCGTATCCCAGAATTTTTATCCCAGATCCGAAAGGGATAACTGCCACGATTATCAAAGCAGGGATAAAGGTCAAAACAGGAGCCAAATTATAGATGAACTTATGCACATTCGCCGGAACAATGTCCTCCTTGAACAGAAGTTTTATGCCGTCGGCGATGGGCTGAAGAAGACCATGTGGTCCCACCCGCATGGGACCTAACCTTACCTGAAAATGCCCCAAAAGCTTCCTTTCCAGCCAGGTCAGGTAAGCAATCAAAAGCAGAAAAACAACAAGAACCACTGCTACTTTGACTAAAGTTATGATGATAAATGCGAGCATATAGTCTTAAAGAAAAAAACGTTTGTTTACAACCAACATCTCAAATCATTTCCCATTGTTTTCCCGTTTCACCTAAATCTTCCCAGTTCATCTTTGCATGAATGGGAGAGATCCTGACCAGCTCTTCGAAAATTTGCGCAGGTGAGATATAATCAAAATCATACCCCATGGCTTGCGCTAACATGCAGATGATATCCCAATCAGCCTTTGAATTTGTCAAAGGATCGAATGCTCTGCTCAGCTTCTGAATCCTTCTCTCCACATTGGTAAAAGTCCCTTCTTTTTCGGCAAACGAGGCTCCGGGCAAAACCACATGGGCTAACCTGGCGGTCTCGGTTGAGAAGATGTCCTGAACCACCAGAAAATCAAGTTTCTT
>JAGMFA010000090.1 GCA_023127875.1 Candidatus Zixiibacteriota bacterium | reverse complement strand
CAACCCTCGAGATGTGGGTAATAGTAAGCGCCGAAGGCGGGGGATACTTCGGATAAGCTTTCTTACTCCGAAAACACTTTTTCAACACCCCTCAACCACCACCCCAACCCAGACTACAACCCTGCGGAAATAAACTTTTACATTCACAACTAATTCAACTAGGGCTTCGACCAAATTTGAGCCATCTTTTTTCAAAGATCAGTTAACATGGAAAAGGAGCGGTAGCTTCACCCGCATCCGCTCTAAAATTCTTCATTGGTAGGTGGAGCATCTTGCCTCGCCACAGCAGACAAAACATCTATTCTCTCTTTGAGTGCATGGCCGTATCAGTATCTGCAAAAAAAACAAAAAAATAGTTGACAAACCAGATGGTTTATCGTATACTTAATCAAAATTTCAATGGAAAGGAAAATATGTCAAAACGGAAAGTCGGATATGAGAAGTTTAACAAGATGAAGAAAGGGGGTGAGAAAGCAAAAGGTGTTTTTTGACAAAAAAGGGGCGCATTTTTCCTGATTAACCTTTTAAATCAAATAAGAGGAGGGAGAACGGATGAAAAAGTTTTTTGTCATTCTGGTTATCGCAATCTTCGCCACAAGCGCCGCTTACGGGATGGATATGTCCAAACACATCGGTTTTAGTGGTTGGGCCGGTGGGATTCTGCCCATAAACGGAAGCGTCAGCGCGGAGGATAACCTGTCAGATGTGGTCGGCTTTTATGGATTTCCTGCGGTGGAGATAAAATATGTAATTATTGACAAAGTTGCCGTGGGACTCAATGTGGGTTATGGCTACATGACCATAAAGGACGAGGAGAAACCCCCAGGCTACGAGGATTTAACTCCTGCCTTGAACATGCCCTACGTCGCCGTTAATGGCACTTACAACTTCGGACCCATGATGAAAGCTGAGGACAACAAGCTCAATCCTTTCGCCACCGCCGGAGTGGGAATGTATATGTGGTATTTCTCCAAAAACGAGAGAACGGATAAACTTCCCGCTCAAGAAGGGGAAGAGTTCAAAGCCTCAAGCCTCGGCATCAACATTGGTGGAGGCGTGGAGTATTTCGCCACCGAGAAGCTTGCCGTCTTCGGGAGGTTGAACTATCATTTTGTGATGATGAAGGACGCGGACAAGTTCGGTGAGGATTTTGGCAATCAGGGATTTTTGACCTTTGGCGCTGGAGTCACCTACTATCTTTTCACCGGTGGCGAGTAATCCAGAACTTCTGAATTGTGGTTATAAACCCATCTGGGGAATGGTATCACCCGGATGGGTTTAATTTATGAAAAGGGATGAGTTGGACTTTCAGTTGATCGGGCGGGGGTTTAACCCCCGCCCGAACCACCTCATTCCTTTGGTGATATCCCCCTATATATTTTATCTGCCAAAGTTAGCAACCAATTGATAAATATGAAAAGGCGCTAAAGTCTTTTACAAATGTCGGTATGCAGAAAGAAATCGGCGCTGTAAATCTTAAACCCTCTACTATCCCTTTCCTCTTTCCCAAAACTGCCGATAATCTTTAAATAAAGGCAAACATCGGAGAGCCAAACCCAATATAAACATAATAGAATCCCTGATAGATTAGTTTTTTCAATTCCATTTGACTTGACATAGATTCAGGGTTTTATTATTATCAATTGCTAGTTCGGAGTACCTTACCCCGAACCATAGAAGTTGCGGGGTGAGGGCACCCCGCAACAACAGTGAAACAGGTAGAGATAGGAAGCGTGTGGTTAATACTGGAGGACAAAGCCTGATGCGTCTAAACGATTTGCCCAAGCATTACGATCCCAAACTGACTGAGGATAAGTGGTATCAGTTCTGGCTTAAGGAGGGATTTTTCCACGCTGATGTGAACAACAAAAGAGAAACCTTCAGCGTGGTGATCCCACCCCCCAACGTTACCGATGTGCTTCACTTAGGCCATGCGCTCAACAACACCCTACAGGATATTCTGATAAGATGGAAAAGGATGCAGGGGTATGAGGCAGAGTGGCTCCCCGGCACGGATCACGCTGGAATCGCCACTCAGGTGATCTTGGAGAAGAAGCTGGCTTTGGAGGGAACCTCAAAGGAGAAGTTGGGAAGAGAGAAATTTCTTGAACTTGCCTGGGAATGGAAGAGAAAAAACGGAGACGCCATATTAAATCAGCTTAAAAAAATCGGTTGCTCCTGCGACTGGGACAGAACCAGATTTACCTTGGATGATGGTCTCTCCGAGGCAGTGCTGGAGGTGTTCGTGCATCTTTATAACAAGGGGCTGATCTATCGGGGAAACCGGATCATCAGTTGGTGTCCTCGTTGCCAGACCTCCCTTTCTGATGACGAGACGGAGAGAGAGGAAAAGGACGGATCTTTGTGGTATATAAAATATAAACTCAAAGGTTCGGATGAATACATCACCGTAGCCACCACCCGACCTGAAACCATGCTGGGCGATACCGCGGTGGCAGTCAACCCCAAGGATAAGAGGTTTAAGAAGCTTCTGGGCAAGTCCGCCATCTTGCCCATCCTGGATCGGGAGATTAAGATCGTGGCGGACGATTTTGTGGATCCGGAGTTCGGCACCGGGATGGTGAAGGTTACTCCGGCTCATGATCCCAATGATTTCGAGATAGGACAGAGACATAATTTGGAACAGATCAATGTGATGAATCCCGATGGGAGCATGAATGAAAATGCGGGAAAGTTCGCTGGCATGGATAGGTATGCTTGCCGGGAAGCTTTGGTAGTTGAGCTTAAGAAAAAAAAGTTTTTAGAAAGAATCGATCCTTATCGGGTGCCGGTGGCTCTGTGTTACCGTTGTGGGACCGAGATCGAGCCTTATCTTTCCGAGCAGTGGTTTGTGAAGATGAAACCTTTAGCAGAGCCGGCTATTAAGGCGGTTAAGACGGGCAAGGTGAAATTCTTTCCGGAGCGCTGGACCAAGACTTATATGCACTGGATGGAGAACATCAGAGACTGGTGTATTTCCCGTCAACTGTGGTGGGGACACCGCATTCCGGTGTGGTATTGTCAGGACTGTGATGAGATATTGGTTTCGAAAACCACCCCATCTGAGTGTACCAAATGCAAAAGCAAAAATCTGAAGCAGGATGAGGACGTATTGGATACCTGGTTTTCCTCCTGGCTGTGGCCCTTCTCCACCTTCGGGTGGCCCAAGAAAACCCCCGAGCTGGAGAGATTTTACCCCACCAAGGCGCTTTTCACTGCCTCGGAAATCATCTTCTTATGGGTGGCGCGCATGGTGATGGCCGGATATGAATTTATGGGAAAGAAGCCCTTCTCCGATGTATACATTCACGGCACGGTGCGGGATGAGCACGGAATCAAGATGAGCAAATCTTTAGGCAATGGAATCGATCCTCTGGAGATAATCGATGAATATGGGGCGGATGCTTTAAGAATCACCATGATGCTGGTAACTCCGGAAGGACAGGACACCCTGATAGCAAAGCAGACTTTCCAGGTGGGCCAGCACTTCGCCAACAAACTGTGGAACGTGTCCAAATTCGTGATGGGACACCTTCCAGACGGAATTACACCTGAAGAATTTGTAGGGGCGACTCATAAATCGCCCCTACCCGGTCGGCGCCAGTTCAAGCTCGAGGACAGGTGGATCTTAAGCCGGCTGAATCGGACAGTGAGCGAGGTCACCGATCTGATGGAGAAGTATAGATTCAACAGCGCAGTGAAATCATTGTATGAGTTTATCTGGCACGATTTCTGTGACTGGTATGTGGAGATGATAAAACAGAGGCTCAACCTGCCCGAAGGAGAAAAGGACAAACAGATAGCTCAAAAGGTGGCTCATTTTGTGCTTAATTACATACTGCGACTGCTTCATCCCTTCGCCCCATTCATTACTGAGGAGATCTGGCATCATCTATATAATGGGGGAATGGATGGTGATCATTCTTCGGTTTTGAATGAGAAATGGCCCATCTGCCTGAAGGAACTGATCGATGAAAATCTGGAAGAGACCTTGATGAGGGTACAGGATGTAGTTACCTCCATCAGAAACATCAGATCAGAGATGAACGTGCCCCCGGCTAAAAAGGCTGACGTTTTGATCAAGGTGGACAACAAAGACTTAAAGAAGATGCTGGAGGATAACCAAGATCACATCAAAAATTTAGGCAAGGTGGAAAACCTCGAGATCGGAATACGGATTGCCAAGTCTGACCACACTGCCAGCGCGGTGGTAAAGGATGCCGAGATATTCGTTCCATTGGAAGATTTGATCGATTTGGAACAGGAACGGGCCAGATTGGAAAAAGAGATCACCAGAGTGAGCCGACTTTTGGAGAGGACCAACAAAAAGCTCTCCAATGAGGATTTCCTTAAAAGAGCGCCCAGAGAGATAATTGAAAAACAGAAAGCCAAAAGAGAAGAATATCACAAGATGGTGGAGAAGTTAAGCAAAAACCTAGAGGAGATCGTGGGTTGGTAACAGCCCAATTGCGTTTCTTTCATAATTAGGGAATCTGACCAGAGTTCCATAAGGGACATCGGAAAAAGAAGAATCATAGAAATTTATTCTGAAAAATTCCTACCCAGCATAAATCGTGACCCAGTACAATAAGCCCGATAAATCGGGCAACTACACTCGAAGGAATAAAATCTTATTCGATTTGTATAATATTTCAAAGGCACAAAAAAAACTTTTAATTTCTAAGGTGGTGAGAGAAATGAAAAACTCTGTGATATTCAAGTTGGTGGTTTTAAGTCTTGTTTTAAGTAGTTGGTTTCTTGGAAAACCTTCGTTATCTTATGCGGAGGTTTCGGTTACCATTTACAACCAGGATTTGGGGCTGGTTAAGGATGTGCGGGTGCTGGAATTTCAGAAGGGAAAGAGCTTAATCAAATTCACCGATGTGGCGGCACAGATAGATCCGACGTCCGTCCATTTCAAGCCGGTCAATCCCTCCGATCGGGTAAGCATCTTAGAGCAGAACTATCAGTATGATCTGGTCAGCTCCACCAAGATATTGCAGAAATATGTGGACGAAGAGATTGAGCTTTTCACCAAAGCCGCTGGGCCCATGGGACAGGGCAAATCCTATAAGGGTCGGCTTCTGTCCTATTCCAACGAAAATGTGACACTTCAGGAACCAGAAGGAGCCATACGGATAGTAAGGCTGGAGGAAGTAAGAGATCTTTATTTCCCCACTCTGCCGGAGGGTTTAATCACCAAACCCACTTTGGTGTGGCTTTTAGATAGCCAGGTGAGCGGAAAAAGAAAAGCGGAGGTGAGCTATTTAACCTCCGGGATAAACTGGCACGCAGAATACGTGGCAGTAGTGGATCAGCGGGATGAAAACTTAGAATTGGCTGGCTGGGTATCCATCGACAATCGCTCTGGCGCCACCTACGAAGACGCGAAGGTCAAATTAATCGCAGGGGAAGTGCATCGGGTGAGAGAAAAAAGAATACCGCCCCGACTGGCAAAAGGATACGTGGCAGATGTTGCCGCTGCACCCCAATTCGAGGAGAAGGCATTTTTCGAATATCATCTGTATACCCTTCTGCGTCCTGCCACCATCAAGGATAATGAGATAAAGCAAGTTTCTCTTTTCCCTTCCGCTGATGTGAAAACTAAAAAGATCTTCACCTATGACGGAGCCAGATACGAAAGCAAGGTCAGGGTGGAGTTAGAATTCAAGAATTCGGAAAGCGCGGGTTTGGGAATGCCCCTGCCTCAAGGGAAAATCCGGGTATATAAGGAGGATGTGGATAAAGCCTTGGAATTTGTGGGAGAAGATCGGATCAATCACACACCCAAAAACGAGAAGGTAAGGGTCTTTTTGGGCAATGCGTTTGACATCGTGGGAGAAAGAAAGAAGACCGATTTCAAGAAAATCAGCGATGATATCACCGAAGAATCATATCAGATCAAACCGCGAAATCATAAGGAGGAAGCAGTTGAGGTGGTGGTGGTGGAGCATCTATATTCTTACACAGAGTGGGAGATAAAAGAGTCCACTCATGAATATGAAAAAAAAGATGCCAACACCATCGAGTTTAAGATTCACTTAGATAAAGATCAAGAGGTGGTGTTGAACTACACGATAAGATATTACAGATAAGTAAAAATATAAAATTCAAAAAGCAAAATTGTAGTTCAAAATTCAAAATTAAAAACGGACACGCCAGTGAACAGATAATTTTAATTTTTGAATTGTAACTTTTAATTTTGCTCTTTGAATTTTTAATTTCATTTGGAGGTAAGATGAAATTTTCGACTGCAAGAAAAGGCTTGGGCGTATGGTTTTTATTCATTCTTCTTTTCTCGATGCTTATGCTTTTGTTAGGCTGTGGAACTAAAAATCCGGGACTGACCTCAGCCAAAATCTATTTAAACCTTACCCCACCGGATTATGAAAAAGCCATGCAACAACTTCAGATTGCCTTGAAGCAGGAACCCCAAAATGCAGAGGCACACTTCCTGTTAGGGAAAATCTATGCTGAAAAGAAGATGTATAAAGAGATGTTGGAAGAATTTCAAAAGGCGGAAGCCTCCGAGCTAAAGCCAAAGCTAAAGCTGAAACCAAAACAGTTAGAGGAGCTACAACAGATAAGAAAACAGAAATGGACTGAAGTGTTAAATTCAGGAATACGTTTGGGAAGAAAACGAAAACAGGTTGAACAATACAAGCTGGAACTTCTCACCGATTTTTCCAATTACACTGGGTATAAGGATAGCCTCAAAACCATTTCCGCTGATCTGGAAGGATCTGAGAGATTTACCTGGGACGCCTATCAGATGTTCGGCCAGGTTAAACCTGCTTTAGAGGATTTGGAAAGAACCTTGGAGCAAGAAGCCATAGATCGCTATCAGCTCGCCATTTTGTTTGACTCCACCCGGTACGAACCTTTTCTCAACTTAGCCGCAGAATATGTACGGAATGATGAACTTAAGAAGGCGTTGGGATATTATCAGAAGGCTTATCAACTCAAGCCGGACGATTCCAACGTGATGAACGATTATGCCATAACGCTATTGGGGGCTAAAAAATTCGAGCAAGCTTTGAGTCTGTATGAGCGGATTTTAGAAAAAGATCCCACAAACGTGAACGCCTTAGTGAACGTGGCTATGATATATGCCCGAAAGGGAGAGACCGAAAAGGCGCTTTCTACCTATTCGAGAATTATCTCCATAGATCCGGAATACAAGGATGCCTACTTCAATCGAGGACTTTTGCTTTTAACCAAAGTCCAAGATAAGATCTTGGTTCTCAAATCTTACAAAGATTCTGTGCAAAAGAATTCAAAGGACCAAAAGCTTTTGTCCCGGTATCAGTCTGCTCAGGAGGATTATAGTCGGCTCTTCGTTAAAGCTGAAGGTGACTTTAAGAAGACTACGGAGTTGGACCCCGGGGATAAAGATTCATTCTTCCATCTGGGGCTTCTGTATCTTGGTAGAGCCCAAACTCTTGATGCCGGTGAAAAGCAGAATGACAATTTCAGCCAAGCTGAAGGTTTCTTTAAAAAAACCCTGGAGCTTGATCCGCAGGATAGGGAGAGCATGAAGTATCTGGGCTTTTCACTTTTAAGCCTAAAGAAATGGGCGGAAGCAAGCCTTCATCTGGAGAGGTTGGTGGAATCAGATCCTACAGACAGAGAAGCCTGGGGCTATCTGGCCATTGCGTATGCCAGATTGGGAAAAAAGGATAAGGCAGAGGAGGCTTTGAAAAAATCCGCGCGGTAAATTACACCTTTCCCTTTCCCGGTTGACTTTATCTGAAATAAACTCACACGCTGGTTCAGAGTGCTTTACCATAGTTGTCCCCAAGATTTAAAGATTGCCGTGCCCGCCAGGTCCCTTGATCTGGCGGCAAGATCCTGTCGAGCCGGGAAACTGACAGGCACAGCAGGGTTCTGTTACGCGAAAAGAGCTTCCTGTTGGTTCGGGATGATGGTTCATCTTAGAGGTAATAAGAACACCTGAACTGGTGGTGATTTGATCTTTCATAACCTCACCTTAGCCCTCTCCTTAAAGAGAGTGTGTCACAATTTCAGTTTTGGTAGCCGCCCCGCCTCTGGCGGGGCGAAATCGTGGTGTTGAATTTTATGGGCTTACGCCCGTACGGGCGGCTACCAGTTCAAAACACAGTTGTGACACAGCCACAAAAAGGAGAGGGAACACGCAAGCTTCCCTCCTTCCTAAGCTGACTATTATCCACATCTCGATGGTTGTCATTCTGACCCGTACGGGG
>JAGMFA010000009.1 GCA_023127875.1 Candidatus Zixiibacteriota bacterium | reverse complement strand
AATCACAGACATTTGGGACAACGTCCATTTTTTTATAATCTCAACATTGCTTTTATAGGAAAATCGCTTAAAATTAAGCAAAAAAAACCGCCTTCCAATGGCGGTTATTTTTTTTCACTGTAAAGCTGGGTCATCACTTAAAACCCAGCCCCATTCAAGCATCTTATTTCTCAACTTCCACTCACACCTTCCACTTGGCATCTCAAGAAGAACATACCTCACTCCATCTTGCTCTCCATAATCCAGCACTGTTCCTGCATATCTCTTCTTTGCACCATTTCCATAATATACTTTCACTCTTGGACGGAGCCGGGCTCGAATCCACTCTCTTTTTTGAGGAACAGCTTTCTGTTTTGCAACTTTTTGAGATATTACTTTTTGCTTTTCCTCCTTTTGTTTTGCAAGCTCCAAATCCTTTTGGGTTTGCGGATACTCATGTTGCTTCGCCAACAACTCAAAATGCTCCTTCATTGTTTGATGCTCTACTTTCTTAACTTGCTTGACGGTTATTCGTGGACTTCCTGTCCCGAAAAACTTATTATTAAACAATACTGCCACACAAAGAAGTAAACAAGTTCCAAGTAAAAACATAATCAAGTTCCATATTCCACTATGTCTTTTTTTCATTTTAATTCACCTCCTCTTTTTTCTTATGCCAAACTTCTATATTGTCATCTGCGTTGTAAAGTTCGTCAAACGTTATTAGAGAATTCTTTAAAGCCTTCTTTAAAACCATTTTTATCCCTGATATGAGGAGTAACTCATCCACTGTATCTCCATCCTTATCGATAGTTTGAAGAGCTACATAATACCAAACTGCTCTACCATTTTCAGTGGTTTGTTTAACCAACTTTTCAAGGGCTTCTTCTATTATTTGAATTTGGACTTGATTTTTTTGAGTGATTTCATCTACCGCTGGCTTCGTTGATAGTTCCTTGTTGAATACTGCGTCCTTTACTACTTCCTGTGCATTTGCCATGTGAACCAATTCCTGATCTATCCTTTTGATTTTTTTGTTTAACGACATTTCCGCTAATTTTTTAATCACCATAACGACAAAAATTATAGCAAAGGCCACTGCCAGCGGTGGCATTATAAATAATGTAACAAAAAAACCAATGCCACTCGAAATAATGGTCGCCGTATCACTCCTCGCCCTTTTCTTTTCTCTGTTTTTCATTTCACTTACCCCCTAACAAGTAGATCGACAGATTTAAGAATTCCATTATATCCCCTGTCTCTATAAGAAGTAGGAGGGTAATAGAATAGTTTATATGATATTGGCTCAGTTTTTATATGATCCAGACAGCTTCAAACAACGGGAGGCAAATCCATTAAACGCTATGAAATTAATACTAGGTCAAGGAAGAGATATGGATATGCAAGCGGCGTAACGCAAAATGCGTAATCTGCAGGTATTCCTCTATTGAGATATGTATGACCTTAGCCAGAAACTGTGTGAATAATGGCGAGATTTGTGTGTTCGAACGCTTTTAAGCCGGAGGGGGAGAGGAATTATCCGTAATCTAATGAAACATTAACTGATCAATCTTTTTCAATAAAGCATGCTCTATCACTCTGAAAAAGAACATCGAAATGTTCGAGTATATCGGTCCTCCCAAGTAAATATGGTATGTTCTCTCTTTCAGCAAATCCTGCTCTTATGTCAAGCTCTTTATCACCAATTTTGATTTTGACCTTATGGATGTAAAAGGGGATCCCAATGCCAGAAACTCCCGTGATAGTACTTCTTTCTCCCTTCCTGAGCTCCAGTCCTATAAGGGTACAAACTGTCTTGGGAAAAATCGTAATATCTGCTCCAGAATCGGCATAGGCGGAGACCAATATCCATTCTTTATCTTTCGCTCCCAAATGAAACTCAACAACAGGTCGGTAGATCTCCCCGAATATCTTGGAGGGTTCTTTCTTGTAAGGGAAACAGTATCTTTTCATAATACCAGAGTTTGTCCCTTGGGGATGTAGGTCAAAAGTGGAGTTTTGTCTGGATATTTTTCCCTGGCGACCCTATAGGCTTCTTTGGCAGAGTTGCCCACTCCCACAACTTGATCATCAATTATGGCAATATGCTTGCCGGCATATTTCTTGAGCTCTTCCGGATGTTGGGTGTACCAATCAAAAGCTTTGCTTACCTTCATTCCTCTCACCTGTTTTAGATCTGGTTTAAAGATTTAAGTATCTTGACGATTCCATATTACTCAGGAATTATAAGCAATTAGGCAGAATTGAGCAACAGAAAAATCTACTCTCTCTTAATAATATACGATTTTGGTGAAGGAACGGGAATCCTACCTTAGGAGAACCTTTTTCAAACTTCTTAACCCTTCAATCTATCCGCAGGAGAAAATCTATTGTGCCATTCCTTAACATCAGCTCCTGCCAGATGAACATATAGTTGGGTTGTGCTCTGTGTGGTGTGTCCTAAAAGCTTTTGTAGGATGCTCGATGACCCTCCAGATTTAATCCAGAATGTCCCGGCTGAATGCCTCAGCAGATGAGGAGTAACCTTAATTCCAGCTTTGTTCCCTATCCTTTCAAGAATTTGTTCTACAGCTCTTAAACTAAATGGAGAACCATCTGCTTTACATATCAGGTACTCTCCGGGGAATTTAGATCTGAACTTCATCAAGAAATAGTGAAGTGCCTTAATGCTCCTCGCTCCAAGAGGAATACATCTCTCCTTCCGTCCTTTCCCATATACTTTAATCATCCCGGATTTCAAGTCTATATCCGAAAGCTTGAGGCTTAGCATTTCACTGAGGCGAATCATGGCATCCCAAAAAAGAAGGAGCATAATATAATTCCGATATCCAACAAAGGTCCTCTTATTAGGAATAGCCAAAAGTTTCTCCATTTCATCTATGGTAACTATCCTGGGGAATTTCTTTTCAACTCTTATCAGCTTTATGCCGCTGATAGGATTTCCATTATTTAAAAGGCCTTCCCTCTGTAGATAATTAAAGAAAAGCCTAACAACCCGGATTCTTCCATTTATGGTATAATCAGAGACCCGGTCCTTCATTGAGAGGATGTAGGACTGAATTAGATGTCTGTCCACCTTCTCAAAGGGGACGCCCTTTGATTGAATAAATCGATGGAAATTCTCCAGCCTCTCCCCATATCCATCCATGGTCTTAGGGGTGAGATTTTTCACCTTGCAGTCGAAATAGAAACTCTCCAGATATTTTCTCATGCTTGAGTGATCGACAGAGTCAATCAGCATCTTTAAGGAATCAGGCGAAATTGAACTCATTTTAAACAACCCCGTTTCAAAAAATTTCTTGACATAAGGCGTAGCAAGTCATATAATTACACCATGCGCCTTTAGCTCAGCTAGGTAGAGCAACTGACTCTTAATCAGTGGGTCGGGGGTTCGATTCCCTCAAGGCGCATTTTTTATAGAACCTCTTTAGGTTACGTCTAAGGAGGTTTTTTCATGGTCACAAAAAGGTCCACTTATTTCCTGAGATTTGTTAAACAGTAATTGTAGGTCAGAAGCCCCGTGCCCAGACGGGCCTGTCCGGGCTCCTGACACTACTCATTTGTCAGGTGCGCAGGGCACCTGACCTACAAGCTAAGACAGTGTCGCCATCTTGGGAAGCGTCTATCCCTTCCTGAATTGTGGGGTAGTCAGAGGGAACATGGATTATGTGATTTATGTAAGGGGTAACATGAATATGGCTTTCTTTGATCGCGGTATCAGAATCACATTCATTTGAAGCAATCAACTTCACGTCAAAATACCCGGTGTCATTGTACGTATGTGTCGGGTGTTGCTCGGTGCTGGTGGAATCGTCACCAAAGTCCCATAGCCAGGAGGTGGGATTGCCCTCCGACAAATCCGTGAACAGAACTTCCAGAGGGGCAAAGCCCGAAGTCGGGTCAGCCGAGAAATCCGCTATTACGGAAGGTACAGTGTGGCTAGTTGCGAGACTGGAGTCATTGAGTCCGTTTTCATCGCCTAAAAGAGCAGTGTACGAGACCAGATAGTAAATGGTATCGACTGTCGGTTCCAGCGTCTTGGTGAAAGTGACCGTGTCAACAGAGCTTCCGGACATTGCAGTAATCGTGGCTGTATCAGCTATATCCGGTGGAGAGTCAAATTCGCCTATTTTCACCTCGAAAACAACGTCAAAGGTCTGGGAACCGGTCCCGTAGTTAGTCACCTGGGAAATGAGCGCATAGGATGAGTCGATTATTATGCAATCCGGGGGGCTAAGAATAACCGAGACACCAACATCTGCTTCCGACTCCACATACTTTATAGTGGTATAGTCGTCAGAGCCTACTCCCGTAACATAGACATAGCCGGAGTCATCGACGGCTATGGCAGATGCCCCCTCCGCTTGCGTTTCCTGTTTTGTCATAGATTTCCAGCCATACAATACTTCCACTAGGACCGTACTTTATGGTTGTATAGTTTTCCTTTGACCCAACGCCGCCCCAGCTTACTCCAGTGACACAAACGTTTCCGGGATCATGTACCGTCAAAGCATATGCCGCATCGTAACCGCTAGCTGGCCCGTCGTATCTTCTTACCCACGAGGTCTCTCCATTGGCAGAATACTTCATTGTGGCGTAGTCATAATCTGTCCCATCGCCCGTACTAAATCCTGTCACGTACACGTTGCCTGAATCATCGACGGCTATTGCACGAGCTTCATCCCAACTGTTTCCTGGTCCATAGTATCGTCTCACCCAAGCAGTATCTCCATTGGGGTAGTACTTTATGGTGGCATAATCTTGGTATGTCGCGCTATCGTAGCTATACCCAGTCACATAAACATTGCCAGAATCATCTACAGCTATGGCAAAAGCGGAGTCCGGGAACATCCCAGGTCGATCATATCTTGACGCCCAAACCTGATTTCCACTTGGGTCATACTTTATAGTGGCATAGTCAGACGTGCAACCTAGAAAACTGGTATCCCCCCCGCTCGCTCCTGTGACATAGACATTGCCTGAGTCATCCACCGCCAAGGCAAAGGCTTCATCTTCTACACTTACCGGTCCGTTGTACCTTCTCACCCAAGCAGTGTCTCCATTGGAGTAGTACTTGATAGTGGCATAGTCATATGATGTCCCGCTGCCAGAGCTCTTCCCCGTGACGTAGACGCAGCCGCTATCATCTATAGCTATTGCGTAAGCCTCGTCGTCTCCGCCTCCCGGGCCGTCATACGTCCTCAGCCAAGCCGTATCTCCGTTCGGATAATACTTAATTGTGGCATAGTCACCCTGACTCTTTCCCGTGACGTAAGCCTTTCCGGAATCGTCCACGGTTACGGCATGAGCCCAATCACCACCGTCGCCGGGTCCGTTGTATCTTCTTACCCAAGCAATGTCTCCATTGGGATTATACTTTATTGTGGCATAGTCATACTGAGTGCCGCCGCCCAAACTGTGTCCCGTGACGTACGCGTTGCCTGAATCATCGACGGCTATTGCACGAGCTTCGTCCCGACCGTTCCCCGGTCCGTTGTAACGTCTCACCCAGGCGGTATCGACCTGGGCAAAAGCAGGCAGAACCCAGAAGACAAACAACAAAAGCAATAAGATTTTCTTGTGCATCATGCACCTCCCACAAAATAAAGTTAAAAGTTCAAAGTTTAGGGTTTAAAGTTCATTAAGAGTTCAAAGTCGAGAGTTTAAGGTTCAAAGTTCATTAAGAGTTTAGAGTTGAGAGTTTAAGGTTTAAAGTTAAAACCCTAAACATAAAATCTGTCGAGAATCTGATTAAGAATAATCTAGAGATTGGTAAAAAGCAAGGAAAATTTTCTAAAATCGGTCAAGCCTACCAGCCATGCACGAACGCCTAAAGGCGGTTCATGGTTCACGGTTCATTTATGTTTTGTCAGGATCTCAGTCCTGACATAATACAAGAGAGGTTACCTCACAGCAAGTTTTGTAGGTCAAGCATGGCGTAGCCTGCTTGACAAATCCTCTTCAGCTCGTATGAGTGCATACGCATCGGATTCCAAGCCCCCGACTTTTAGTCGGGGGTAGTTGACTTGGTCTAAAGTTTTTGAGTGCCAGCAAGTTGAGACAAACAAATCTGGATGCAGTGGAGAATGTGAATCACATGGGAGCTTCACTGCCCGTGGGTAAAGAACGGTGTGAGAGAAAGGAAAGCTAAGATGAAGTTAGGAGATGGTAATTTTTATTTTTTAGACGATTAGAGAATTTTATTGACATCCTCCTCTAACATGTGCAATTTGTTGTCAACAGATTAGGATGTAGCGGAAGGTCAGTTGTTCATTTGAATCTCAGTTGAGTCAAATGACCATCGGAACTCAAATGAGCTTTAGCCTTCCATTAGGGGCTACATCTATCTTCAAATCAGGTATCAAGGAGGATGTCATGCTGAATTCAGCGCTAATGAAAATTTGGTTGAGGCTTAAGATGTTTGTTTTCATCTTTGCTTTCCTTCCCCCATCTCTTTTTGCACAGAACGAATTCCTTCCCACAATTGAGGACACATTGTGCCCCACGGATTGGCTTTACGCCGGTCCCTTTTCAATAGGCGCAAGGGAAGGGATTGTAGGTGTAATCGAAGATTTGGAGAGTTTTCGTCCTCAGGAGGGAGATGAGCATAGAAGCATCCTGCCACAGGGTGGAAAGGTGAGTTGGAAGAGGACAGCCCCTGACTCTCTGGGCTGGGTAAAGCTGGAATATGAAAATGTGCAGTGGGATACTCTCATGGATTACTATGGGGTTCCCGGCATTTTGGACGCCGGATATGCTTACACGGAATTTGAAAACACAGGCAAAAAAAGAGCTTTAGTAATTGCCGAGAAGGTGGGTTCTTTCTATCTAAACGGCAAGCGTTTCCGAGGTGATCCCTATGCGCATAATCTGGTCAGGGCTCCGGTGATCTTAGAGGATGGCATGAATCGGGTTCTGGTGCCATTAAGCGGGTATGGCGATCATCGTTTCATGTTCAAGCTTATTCCCGCCCCCCTCCCAGTTATGCTCATTCCCAAAGATGTAACCTTGCCCGACATAATTGAGGGAGAAAAACAAAAATTATGGACTGGGATCACAATTCTTAATACCACGTCAAAGAGACTGAGAAACATCAAGCTCTCCATTAGAGGCGGGCAATTCTTTAAAGAAAATGAGATCACAATTTCCTCTCTCATGCCCCTCTGTGTGAAAAAAATCCCTATTGAAATAGAGATAGTTGAACCTTTAAGCGGAATGGACACAACTTCCATTAGGGTCAAAATCTCTTATCAGGACTTTTCCTCAGAAGATCGTTTACCCTTAAGAATAAGAGAGAAGGGGAAATCGTATAAATTGACCTTCATATCGAAAATTGACCGTTCCTGCCAATATTATGCCGTTCTCCCTCCCAAAGATTATGACCCTCAAGGTAAATATTCCCTTATCCTGACTCTGCATGGAGCAGGAGTTGAAGCCTCGGGCTTGGTGGATTGCTACAGTCAAAAGGATTGGGCTTTCGTGGTTGTTCCCACCAACCGACGGAGATTCGGATTTGATTGGCAGGATTGGGGAAGACTGGATGCCTTAGAGGTTTTGGATCTGGCAAAAAAAACCTTTCCCATCGATACCAACAGAGTTTATCTCACCGGTCATTCCATGGGAGGACACGGAACCTGGCATATAGCTCTAACACACACTGATCTTTTTGCCGCCGCTGCCCCCTTAGCCGGATGGACCTGCTTTCAGCTTTATATCCCCTGGTTTTTGCAAAAAAGCTATATGTTCGCCGAGCCGGGACAAATCGCTATAAGGGATATGAGCCTAAGAGAGGATTTTGCTCCCAATTTTGTGGAGAATGCTTTGAATCTGCCAATCTTCATCTCCCACGGAGGCAACGACGATAATGTTCCCACAGTACATTCCAGGCTTTTCGTCTCTCTTTTGGAAGAGTTGGGCTATGAGTATCATTACAAGGAAATTCCAAACAAAGGGCACTGGTTTAATCTTGATACTCTGGATAAGATCGTATGTGTGGATGACCCTGAGCTTATGGATTTCCTAAAAAGTAAAAAAAGGGATTTCTTCCCCAAACATGTGATATTCAAAACCACCAATATCGGGCAGAGCCATAAGAGTTACTGGGTGGAGATAATCCAGCAAGAAAAACCATTCTTTGAATCCAGACTTGAGGCTGATGTGAAAGATGAACTAATCGAAATAAAAACCAAAAATATACGCCAGTTTGCCCTATCTTTATCACAAGACCTTCTCCCTTACGGCAGGATTGCTTTCCTGATAGATGGAAAAAAGATTGGCTACATCCTCAAAACCAACGAAAAGTTGACTTTCTACAAAAAGGGAAACAAATTTCGAATAGGCAGAATTAAACATCCTCCGTTGACAAAATCACCGGAATTTTACGGTCCCATAAAACAAGCTTACTTTTCTCCCTTTGTGCTGGTTTACGGGACGAAAGGGGACTCACTTAAAACCGAGATAGCGTTTCATCAAGCCAGGCTGGAAGCGGCCCGATGGTGGAGAAGAGCAAACGGCTTTGCCGAAATACTCCCGGATACGGAGGTAACATCGGAGGTAATGAAGAAGTATAACTTAATTCTTTTCGGGGGACCAGAAGAGAATTTTGTGACCGCCAAACTAAACAAAAGTTTACCTATAAAAGTAAAAGATCAAAAAATATTCTTTGGAAGAAAAGAAATACATGGTGATAATATAGCGGCCGAATTCATCTACCCGAATCCAGCCAATCCTGAGAGATTCGTGTTCGTTCATCAAGGGGTGGGTCTGGAAGGACTTAAGCTTTCCACTTTTTTCACCGCGCTATACTCCGGGGCTGGATTGCCCGATTTTGTCATCTTTGATGATGAAGTGAAATATAAAGGTTGGGGCGGCGTTCTGTGTGCCGGCTTTTTCGACTCTGACTGGCAGATGGATGAAAAGCTAACTTATCTGCAAGAATAAAAAAAGAGGAGAGTTTGTTTCCCCTCTCCTTCCCAAGGAGATTCATATGAATGCTTCGCAGGGTTAGGGTGAGGTTGGCAAAGATCAAAGCTCTGTGACCTAGTGCGCGATAATACCATTAACTTTTCGTTGTTAGAGGAGTAAATTAATTTCGTATTCAATTATGAAAGATTAATTTCTCTTCTACAGCTGGCAGGTGAAGGAACCGAACCTTTTTCGGCGGAGGTAAGGATGAAACAAGCTCTGGGTATGTTGTTGGCTTCGTTTGTCCTGCTGGGGGCTTCAATTCCAGAATCTCAATCGAGAACCAAAATCCCTCAAATCATAGGCCAAGAGAATGACACCACGCAGGCCACTCCTAACGTGCAATACCGGGTCCACACAGCAAGCAAGCTGTGGCTCTGCATCTCGAATTATGGATTCTTGGGAAGCCAGTTGAGAAATTTGAACGATCCTGAAACAGGCTTGCCCCTTCCGTCTTCCCCCTTTCCGGGAGGGTCCGATCTGGAATATCTATTTCAGGGAGGTATATGGATTGGGGCAGTGGTTAACGATACTCCTTATGTCTCTGTGGGGCTTGATGGTTGGCAGTGGATTTACGATCTGTGGCCAGATTCCGGTGTGGCCGGTTCCATTGCGGACAACGGGTGGTGGGGCGACCAAGAATTCATCGCCGTGTATGCTGATACCTTGATCCCGGACTATTGGCCATGGCCTCCTCCGGAGAGACATCGTCCTCTGGGCATAAAGATCAATCAGCATAGCTACTGCTGGGAGACTCCTGGATATGACGAAATTATAATATTGGATTACACCATCGAGAATATTGGAGACGAGACATTATATGAGTCCTACATAGGGTTTTACATGGACGCAGATATAGCCCACATCGACGAGTGTCCATATGGCCCATACGGGGCTCAGGATGATATAACCGGTTTCTTAAAGGTTTATGAGGAAGATACTGTGAACATTGCCTGGACAGCCGATAATGATGGACACGGAGAGGAAGATGGAGGAATGATGGCGACAGAATTCACCCCCGGGAAAAGCCCGACTGCGGTGGTGGGAATGAAGCTTCTGGGTAGTTCCACGCCGGGATTGCAGCTGTTCTATAATTGGTGGTTTTCCAACTGGCGGGGGCTTCCCAAAGACTGGGGTCCCTGGAAACAAGAAAATCAGGGCATATGGGCGCAGGAGGACTGCAACACCCCCGGAGATAGTCTCTTTCCCGAGCATGTTCTGGGCACGCCCGGAGGCGACTGCGCCAAGTATTTCATCATGTCCAACGGCGAAATTGATTATGATCAGATATACTCCTGCGTGGATCAGACTGCAGAAGGATGGCTTCCGCCCGATGACAGCCTGTGTACGGACTTTGCCAATGGATACGATACTCGCTTTTTGTTATCCTTTGGTCCCTTTGATCCACTTGCTCCCGGAGACAGCCTCCATTTCGCCGTCGCTTGGGTGGCTGGAGATAGCTTCCATGTGGATCCCACCAATCTACTCCAGGATCCCGACATGACTGATCCGGATAGATTCTACTCCAACTTGAATTTTTCCAAACTGGTGGAAAACTCCGAGACCGCACTTTTAGTCTACCAGAGCGGGTATACTTTGCCTCCCCCCGGTCCTCCTAAAAATCTAAGACTGACCGGCACAACCGACACAACTGTCGGACTGAGTTGGTCTCCAAAAACATATCATAGTTTACTTGGCTATAACCTTTATCGCTCCACAGTTCCGGGAGAGCACAATGACCCTCCGATCAATAGCTCCGTTATAACAGACACAGTTTTTGAAGATACCGGACTGCATGCGACTGAAGTTTACTACTATGCGATCAGCAGTGTAAACACGTCCTATGTGCAAGGTGGCTTTTCACCTGATTTGGAAGTTACTGTGGGCAGACCGTCAATTCCCATCGGTCTTTCCGCCGAAGGTCAAAAAGATATGGTTACGCTGTCCTGGCAACACAATCCGGAGGGGGACGTGATCGGCTATAAGATTTACCGAACGGAAGATTGTAGCACTTATGTTTTGATAGATTCGGTGGGATGGCAGAATGTTTTTTGGGATCATACTGTGATTAACGGGACCATATATTACTATCGAATTACGGGAGTAGACTCCACTCAATTAGAAAGTTTTCCATCTGACACAGTTTACGCATTGCCTATGGCATTTGACCAGGGAATTCTTGTATTGGACCAGACAAATGCACAGACCTACGAGTGGGATTTCCAATACGGCGACAGTGTGGATTCCTTTTATAGTCGGGCACTTCAATCTTATGAATTTACTGTCATTCACCACGACAGTTGCAAGTCCCACACAGACCAGGTATCCTTGCCTGAACTCAGCCCGTACCAAGTTTGTATCCTGCACTGCGAAGAACTGATACACTTTTGCCATCTCTTTGATGATTCTTGTGAGACTATCTTGAAACATTATCTTAAGGCTGGAGGTAAGCTGATTATTGAGGGCAGGGATGCTTTTTGGGGGTGGTTAGGTTTATACGACAAGTGGAATGATCTGGGTCCTTACTGGTGGTGTGACTTTCCATACAACTAGCTTCATTTGGAAGCGGTTTATCGGGATCGGTTCAATCCCATGGATACAAGCTGGGAGTTTGTGGGTGCCAGGTCTAAGTTGCCGGGATATCCAGATTTGGATGTCGATACCGCCAGAGTGAACAGCAGTATGGATCCGGCTTCTTATCAACTGGATGGAAAACTGCCGGGCATTGGCTACTTTATACCCCAAGACTGGAGGGAAGTAATCTATACGTATCACTCTGCGTACCCGGACACCTCCAGCCTTGAAGGTATGCCCGTTGCCATCCGGCATTTAGGTCCAGATCATCAGGTGATCTTCTTCTGCTTCCCGCTTTACTTCATCCAGGAAGATCAAGCTACCCAGCTTTTACATCAAGCTTTAGATGATTTAGGTATGTATCCCTCAGGTGTGGAAGATGGCGAAGATGAAGAAAGCATGCCCGCTTCTTTTTCCTTGAAACAGAATTATCCTAATCCTTTTAATCCAGAGACGATCATAGAATATGAGCTTCCGAAAGATTCCGATGTTGAAATAATCATTTATAATATATTAGGTCAAAAAGTTCGAGCATTGGTAAAAGAATTTCAGAAGGCTGGTCAGCATCGTGTACATTGGGATGGTAGGGACCAAAAAGGGAAAGTGGTTTCCAGTGGAATCTATTTGTATCGGATAAAGACTCCCGAATTTTCGCAGACCAAGAAGATGGTTTTACTGCGATAGATGTTCTGTCAACGGATTAAACTGATTAAACGGATATTAACCAAAGGCTGGGTCTCCCTGTTTGCACATACCTGACAAATTTTTCTTGTTGGGGTGGGGGTTCAACCCCTGCCCCTTCTACGGACAGGGGTACAACCCCTGTCCGAACAAATGAGTCGATATAAATATCAAAAAAAGAAGCCAGCATCTAACCTGAAAATGTCTTTTCAGGGTCGGGTGCTGGCTTGCCCTGCACCGTATAGTGCGGGGCTTACCCCCCTTATCCTTTGGTCTCGGCTATGAGTAAGTCGATATCTGATCTTGCTATCGCTTTAATTACTTGTGTTCTTTTTCTGCGGTCTGTAAGACCATCTTGACAATATCTAAAAGACGTTCACAGCTAAAAGGCTTCTTTACATATAAAACCCCCCCGGCCTTGAAGCTTTTTCCTTCATCGCTTCGGGCATCCTTACCGGTCAAAAACACCACCGGAATGTTTTTGGTCTTTTCATCTTTTTTCAACTCACCACATATCTTATAACCATCCATGAAGGGCATCATGATATCCAGAAGGACCAGATCGGGGAGAAAAGTTTTGGCTCTTTCTATGCCGATCATGCTGGAATTTTCCGATTTCACCACGTAACCGGCGCTCTCCAGAAAAGTCTCAATTATGTCGGTGATCTCCGGCTCATCATCGATTACCAGAATCTTAGCTGGTTTGGCCTTTCTTATGGATTTTGCGGACTTGATTTCAGCAACCTTGGTGACCTGAGAGGTGCTTGTTGTATTTTCCCCATCAGATTTTGGATTTAACATAGATTCCCCTTACGGTAAAATTCTATTCTTCGATCTTCAAAAAGATGATTATGCGGGGTGACCTTCTTATCCCTGGCTAAAGCTGGATCGATATCTACCGTCCACACCCCTTCCTTTAATTCATCTGCATTCGCCAGAACATTTCCTTTGGGATCCACTATCTGACTGTTTCCTGTGAAAGTAAGTTTTACTCCTCCTTTTTCTTCAGTCCCGGTTCGGTTGGCGGTAATGGAAAAGACTCCGTTTTCGATACATCTGGTGGTCATGGCCCTCTGGCAATATTGGAGGATTAAATTCGAGGGATGACATATGATCTCTGCTCCCTTTAAGGCCAGTATCCTTGCTGTCTCCGGAAAGATCCAGTCGAAACAGATCATCATTCCCACTTTCGCTGAGCCAATGTCGAACACCTTCAGTTCTTTATCGCCTGGAGAAAACCACAATTTTTCCCGATCAAACAGATGTAGTTTTCGATAGACTAAAAAATCTCTTCTCGGCGTGACCAGAACCGAAGAGTTGAAGAATCTTTCTCCCTCCTTTTCTGCGATTCCAAATACAAGGTTCACATTCTCCTGCGCCGCCAAATGGGCCATCTTCGAGAATGTGGGTCCATCTGGAATAAATTCAGCTGACCTCTTGAGTTCCTCTTGGTTTTCAAACAGATAGCCTGTGTTGAAAAGCTCCGGAAGAACCAAGAGGTCAGCTTTAGCCCCCCTTATTGAGCTTATCGCTCTTTCAACGTTTTCATCGTTCCTCCCCCATAGGGGAGAGAACTGAAAGAATCCGATTTTCACCTCTGCTCCTTTTATTTTTCGACGTTTTGCTCTCAGACTTTAGCTTAAGGAAACAAAAAGCAGGAAAGAGTCAATAGTTTTTGCGTAAAAGCCTCGTCATCCGAATTCAGGTCATCTGAGAGCTTAACAAATTTAACCTTACCCCTGTCTCCCTCTCCTCCACCTTCGGCGGAATTTTCAACATGAAGTGGAGAGGGGGAGGCAGGGAGAGAGGTAAAGAAGCATAAAGATTTGTCTTTGGTGCAAAAGACGTGGTTATATCTGATATTTGCGCTCCTATTTTTTTGCACTTCTTGACAATTGCTTTTTTGATGTTAATTTGATTTTAATGATTAACCAATCTTTGGCACAAACTCAATTCGCTCAAAAGCATTTCAAACGAAACTTCTTTTTGGGGGTCTCCAATGGGGCTTTGTTTAATTTCGCCTGGGCTTTTACCAGCACCTCCACCGTGTTGCCTCTTTTCATCAGCCAGCTCACCCCCTCCCAGATACTGATAGGCTTAGCCTCCACCCTGGAAGCATTGGGTTGGTTTCTTCCTCAGATTGCCATTGCCGCGATGACCCTGCACCGAAGGAACCAAAAGCCGGTTTATATAAAGACCGCCTTCTTAAGAGGCGGCTCCTTTCTCCTTTTTGCTATCCTGGTATTTTTCTTAGGGAAAGAAAACCCCACCTATCTTCTGGGTACTTTTTTCTTTTTGTTCTCTCTCTATTCTTTTGGCGGAGGCTTAGCTGGTGTCTCCTTCACTGATATAGTTGGGAAGACCATTCCCCAGGGAAAAAGGGGAAGCTTCTTTGGGGCCAGAATGCTTGTCGGAGGAGGACTTTCAGCGCTGGCTGGTTTTTTGATTCAGAGAATTTTAAAGCTTTATGATTTCCCTAAGAATTTTGGAGTTCTGTTCTTGGTTGCATCAGCTTTGATCATTCTCGCTTTAATCTCCTTCTGTATGGTTAAGGAACCTCCCACAACCAGGCGACCCGAGAAAAGAAGCATCAAGAAAAATCTGCTTTTAGGCATTGAGATCACAAAGAAGGACAAAAACTACAGGATGCTTCTATTAACCAGGATAGCTATTGGATGCTATGTGATGGGTTTGCCGTTTTATATCATCTACGCAAAAAAATATCTCTTTATCCCTGCCAGCTTAGCCGGTGTATTTTTGACCGTGCAGATGGTGGGTTATCTCTCTTCCAATCTCTTGTGGGCATACTTGAGCAACCGGAAGAACAACAAGTTGGTTTTGGTACTCTCCGCCTTCTTTTCAGCGATTTGTCCACTTTTGGTTTTATCCGACATAGCTTTCAGAACCCCTCTGTGGGTGTATGGCGCGATTTTCTTCTTTCTGGGAGCCACCATCAGCGGGCTGGATTTAGGATATATGAATTATCTTCTCCAGATCGCCCCTGAAGAGAGACGGCCGATCTATGTGGGTTTTTTGAACACGGTGGTAGGACCAACCATCTTTCTATCGGCAGTAGGTGGGTTGATCATCCAGATATCCTCTTTCGCTTTTCTGTATGTTATTTTGTTCCTATTGTCGCTTGTCTCGATCTTTCTCTCACTCTTCCTTAAAAAGACGAAGGTTGCGTAGCCAAGCCTTCGCGGCTTGGCTGGTCTCAAGATCCTGCGGACATGCCATAAAGGCTTGCCTACTTGAAAAGACAAAAGAAAACGGATTGAGCTATTAATTCAAGAATGTAGCGGAGACCTTTCCTTGTCCTGAGCTTGTCGAAGGGAAGTTTCCAAAGTGGAAGGCTAACGCTCATTTGAGTTCCTATGGATTCAAATGAACAACTGACCTTCCGCTACTTCTTCCATTTAATCAGTTGACTCGTCCTCCTCGTGTTTGCACCTAAACAAATCTGTCAACGGATACAACGGATCAAACGGATCAAACGACTTTTATCCGTTACATCCGTTGACCCGTCCGTTGAATCCGTTGACCCATCCGTTCAATCCGTTGACCGGTTCACTTGTAAACTTTTCTGCCAAAGTTTTCCAAAAGCTTGTCCACAGAGCTGGGAGCCCGTCCTACGACACTTTGAGTTAATGACAGATTAGATAATTATTAAAGGATAAGATTTAGCAGACCTCCGACTATCAGAGCGGAGGAAATCATGATGGCGGCAGATTTTATCATGTCCTTGGTCCCCAGCTCTTTTATTAAAACGGCGAAGGTAGCCACACAGGGGAAGTACATGGTTAAAACCACGCTGGCGACCACCAGTTGAGAAAGATCCAGACCCAAAGGAAGAAGCATGCCCACTGCCACGTCTTTTCGCAGAAAGCCGATGATCAAGGCGCCCACCGCATCCTGGGGCAGACCCAAGACTCCGGTGATTACAGGAGAAGTTAGCCGTCCTAAAAATTGGATTATTCCCAAAGAATACAGAATGTTGGTGACTAATACCCCAAAAAGGACAAAAGGAATTGCCTCTCTCAAGAATCCTCGGATTCGCATCCATAGCTTCTTGAGCAATGCCCCCCAGTAGGGCATCCGGTAAGGGGGGATTTCGACGAAAATCTCCGGACTTTCACCCTTTGAAAATCGGTTCAGCAGAATTCCCAGCACCACCCATACCACGAAAAGGGTTCCAAAGACAAGCCCGAATCCTTTGGCTCCATATCTTCCTATCAACCCAGCCACCATGGCGGTCTGCGCCATGCAGGGAACCGCAATTGCCATCAGGGTGGCGGCAATGAACCTCTCTCTTTTTGTCTCCAGAACCCGGGTGGCCATTGCTCCAGGCACATTGCAACCCAAGCCTAACATCATGGGAATGATAGCCAGTCCGTGCAGGCCAAATCGGTGCATCACGTTATCCACCAACACCGCCAGACGAGGAAGATAGCCTGAATCCTCCAAGAAACTCAAAACTAAATAGAAGGAAAAAACATAAGGTAAAACCATGGCGATGGGAACAAAAAGACCAGTGGTCAAAAGACCTAACGATTCCACAAAGTCTATCTGGCCTTCCATCAGCTTTCCAATGAGGACGTCATGTATGAAGCCTCCACCTAAAAGACTTGACACCTGCATCATCAAAGGTGCCCACAGCTTCTCAAATACAGGTTCAAATATGAGTCCGATTAGCCCCTCACCAATAAACCGAATGATTTGGAAGATGACAAATAAGGTTATTACCGCCAGTGGCAAACCGGTTACCGGTCTTATGGAAAGATCCTCCATCCTTTCTAAGAAGGTATGATGACGGTGGGTTATCCTTTGCACCTGGCTGATGATCTCTCCCACCTTCTCCCATCTTTTTTCCTCCTCATACTGGAAAGTATTTGCCCTGGCATGGGGAAGCTCCGAGACCAATTCTTTGATTCCTTCTCCGGTTATAGCGCAGGTGGGGACAACCGGCACGCCCAGAATCTTTTGAAGCTTTTCCACATCAATGGAAATGCCAATATGACGGGTTTCATCCCAGAGATTTAAAGCCACCACCACCGGCTTTCCATCCTTGAGCAACTGGAGGGTGAGGTTTAAGTTTCTTTCCAGATTGGTGGCATCCACCACATCGATGATCACATCCCCCTGTTTTCCCATCCGGACAGCTACCTCTTCTGCCGGAGAGTTAGGGTTAAGGTCATAAGTTCCGGGCACGTCTATGATCTCCACCAACTCATCTTCCAATTTCATGCGACCTCGGGTGAACTCCACCGTAGTTCCGGGATAGTTGGAGGCGATCACATCCACTCCGGTGAGTCGAGAGAAGATTACACTTTTGCCCACATTGGGATTGCCCATCAAAAGGATTTTGCGCACCAGTAGCTCCTCCATCTATGACAAACGAATTGAATAAATTGAAACAATTCGTATGAATGCATACGCATTACCCTCCCCCTGGCCCCCTCCCATCCAGGGAGGGGGAAATTTATGAAGTTCCCTCCTTCGACAGGCTCAGGACGGTGACAGTTCGACTTCGCTCACTGTCCCTGAGCAAGGTCGAAGGGAGCGAAGTCGAACCGTCTCCCCTTGTGGGAGATTCGTATGAATGCTTCGCAGGGTCAGGGTGAGGGGTACGTAAACTTATCGAAGATGCATACGCATTTTTTGCTTTTGTATTAATTTCTGACATTATAAATCCCATGAATCCTGCTGACACTTACGAAATGAGAAAAAAACCGACAAAATCTGCTGTTGATCGAAGTTGAAATCATTTCAATCTTTCTACCCATTCCATAGCCCTATCAACTATCCATTCTGATATCCGTTTATCGGGTAAAAGGCCAAGTTTTGAAAAATAGATATTATTACCAGCAAACATTTTTTTACTCTCCATTTTTATCTCACCAATATGTAAGATGGAATTTTGAGCCATATCTTCGACACTCATTACGAGGTATAGTCCAACCACTATTGTCTTCTTACATTTGTCTGCTGTTTTCAGAATAACCGGCATACCTTCCGAGATAAAGGATTGACCTATCTCCACAAAAGTATAATCGAAGTAATTGGTGCCAGTTTTGGCACAGATATAAGAACCAATCTCCCTGCACATAGAATCCCAAATTGGCTCAAAACGAGCATCTCCGTGGGCAAGAAGAACCACCCCTTCTGAATCGGGTGCCGTTGATAACTCTTTTACTCTATCTAACATGACCTCTTTTAAAATGTCACCCTTATTTAGCGATGGTCCTATTGTAATTTTCATTTTGGTATCAATTATAGTTATCCCTTCTTCTTTAATTCTCTCAATCATTTCTTTGTCGCTGTACAGCCCTAAAATAGTTGGAACATCATACATAGAATGTCCGGATGGAGCAACAAACAATGGTATGGCGTAAACTTTATCAACGCCGGCATTCTCGAAGCCTTTGATTGCAGTATTAATCGACGGCTCATTAAATTCCATCAAAGCGACTCGAATTTCACTGAAGGGGTTATTGCCCCTTTCAGACATCCTTTTTTTCACTTCTTCTTCAAGTTCAAGAACAGGTGAGTTCCATTCAGGCATAGGGGAACCGTGGGCTACAATGAGCAGACCCAAACTCTCCTGGGCACAAATTGATCCTGGAGAAAATGGACCGATAATGATTGCCAGCAGTAAGATGAATGTTAATTTTTTCATAGCTCGATTTTCCCTACCTTTGTTTTCCAATAGTTAAAATCTTAATTCAACCTACTTCTCATATTTCCAAATCTTCACACATCCAAACGCCCACTCACAGAATCCCCTGAGCTTGAGCCCGATGCCATCGATTACACCCGACAGATCAGCTTTTATAAACTCTGGGAAGTATTTGCTTTCATAAAGCCGGACAAAATGATAAAACAAGAAATTTCTGATCTTTCCTTTGGGGGAAGCATAGTCAACTATTATGATCTTCCCTTGTGATTTAGTAACCCGAACCATTTCCCCAAGAACCTTTTTTATGAGAGGCTGGGGCATCTCGTGCAAACCAAAAGAGATACAGGAAATATCAAAATGACTCTCTCTGTATGGCAGATCTTTTGCGTCACCTATTTCAAACCTCACATTCTCATATCGATTTTTCCTCGCTGCCACCCTCAGCATATCTTCAGAAAGGTCAATTCCAATGACCTCAAAACCTCTTTTGCCGAAGGCGAAAGCCTGTTTGCCGGTGCCGGTACAAACGTCCAAAATCTTTGCTTCTTTTTCCGGATCAGTAAAATGAAAAACCCTTTCCCTGATTCCCCGAATAAATAAATCAACCACATCGTAGAAGGGAGCCCATTTTTTGAAGAAATGAAGAACATATGTGGAATGTTCATCCTTCATTTTTTTATCTCCACCAGGATCTTTTTTGCCATGCCAAACCCGACGGCGACATGAGAATTCCCTATTCTAACGGTAACAGGACCCCGCATAAACTGAGCACTCACTTTGGTCACCTTCTTGCCCACTCTTATCCCCAAAGATTCTAAACGTCGGACCAAACCGTATCCGCCGTGAATGTGCACCACCACCCCGGTCTCTCCTTCTTCTAATTGGGTTAAGTCTATATTTTCCATTTTCTTTTGGTCATCTGAAAAACAGGTTATCCGGTCTTTAGCAAGATACGGTGTATTGTTTTATTCAATTGCCATCGACAACTAATCTTTTTGCCAAGCTCTTTAGCCGCAAGACACATTATTTCTTTTACCTGAAATCTACTTCCACTCCACCATAGATAGTGCGACCAGTAAAGGGCGCATACATAAAGGCGGCATCATCAGGATGTTTCTCCTTCTGGACATAGTCGAATATATTTTTGGCGCCTGCAAATAAGGTGATCCCATTGTTAAAGTTTCTGGATACCTTGGTATTCACAACCCAGAAATCAGGAGTATGCACGATCTTGCTTTCGGGGTCCTCTATATCCTCTTCCTTACAATAGTCTATATACATCCTGCCGGTATAATCAGTGTCCAAGATCAGATTCCAGCTTCCCGGCTTATAGGCTAACTTGACTCCTCCGGTGATCTGCGGAACCCGAGAGATGTATTTGCTTTCATCTGCGAACTCTGGGTGGCTTTCCACCCAATCCTCTCGCCTGTTCTCATATTGGGCATCAGTATAAGCTAAATCGAGGTCGAGAGCAACGTCTTTTATCAGAAGTATGCTGGAGCCCAGTTCTATTCCTTGTGTATAAGCATCACCTATGTTGTCCCATTCATAAGTGTAACCCAGTCTCTTGGATTCTTCATCAGCATCTGTGAACCCGATCTTATCTTTCAGGTTGGTGCGGAAGAAATTGACATTAAGGGTATATCTGTTGGCCGAGTAGTCTGCTCCCAGATTCACACTGATAGATTTCTCAGGCTTCAAGCCCGCTGGTTTGTTAACCCGAGGAGACCCACTGCAAAGATGTAGATCCTCACTAAAACCGTAAGGGACTCTGAAACCAGTTCCCACACTGCCTCGTAAGGTCAATTCAGCAGAGGCCTCATACATTATTGCCAATCTGGGACTAAAGGCTTCTTCGTCGTATTCAAGCTTAATACTCTTCTTAGGGGCAACCTTACCTGAGCCGCCGAAATCATCTTTTGAATGGTGAATATCATACCTTGCTCCCAACACCAGCTCCAGAGCGTCTGTTATAGAAAATTCGTCCTGAAGATAAATCCCCACGTCGTCGGCGTATTTTTCGCTTTCAGATGTATAGGTGCCACCATAATTGGGGTCATCCTCATCCACAATTACATACCTACCTGTTTCATCTAACTCATTGTGGGAATATTGAACTCCGGCTAACAGATTATGCATTGCTCCGAGGGGATGGGAATAATTCAAGTCCATTACATATAGGTTTTCGTCAGCCAGGTAAGGTTGCATTTCATCTTCTGGGGGAACCTCTCCATTGATCTCCTCATAATCACCAAGAAAGGAATCATTGGTGGCATTGCGGTGATGATTAGCATAAGCGAAATCAAGGTTGATCTGGTTTCCAATCGAAAATCTCCTCTTGTAACCAATTCCTGCCTCGTAGCGGGTGGTTTTAATGTGTTCTGCACTTGCGGCAAAGGGATTCTCCCAGGTAGTCAACTCACCACCCTGGCGGAACTCATTTAAGGCTCTGCCAGTGAAGGTAAGCTGGTCATTTCCCAAAAGATCATACGAGTTTAATCTCACTCCCAAAGAGAGATTATCAGTTTTAACCCGATCGGTAAGGCCATCATCGTTCTCATCAATTTCATCACCAGTGTTTTTCTGTGCGGTCACCATCACATCCATATTCTCCAACCTTCTGGAGGCAGAGAGGGTGTAGTTATTGGTATTGTGCGTTCCAAAGCTGACCCTTGCCCCCACTGATGGTCTGGCTGTTGGTTTCTTGGTTATGACGTTAATCACTCCGGCGATAGCAGAACTGCCATAGAGAGCAGAACCTGCACCTTTAACCACTTCTATCCTATCTATGTTGGCTGTAGGAACCTGCTGTAATCCATACACTCCTGCCAGGCCTGAGAAGATGGGTTGACCATCAATAAGCACCTGGGTGTGACCACTTTCCAGCCCCTGCATCCTGATAATGGAAAAATTACAAAAGGAGCATTGCTGTTCCACCCTTATCCCGGGCATTCCCTCCACGGCCTCGTATAGATTCGTTGCCTCCCTCTCTTCGATATGCTTGCTAGTGATAACCTCAGTGCGTAAGGGGACGTCCTTCAAGTATCTGGGGGTTCGGGTGCCGGTGACCACCACGCCTCCTAACTCAATCGGGCTTCCCTCCAACTCAAAATTGAGAGTATAGGTTTTGCCAGCAGAAATTTTAACTTCTTTTATTTCAGACTTATATCCCATTACCGTTGCCACCACCTGGTGCTTTCCAGAGGGAACTTTGGTCAAGAAGTATCTCCCATCCTCACCCACGGCTGTTCCTAAGGTGGTTTTTTTGATAATAATGCTAACCCCGGGAAGTGGTTCACCAGTTTCTTTATCTACCACCCTTCCCTCGATTCTGCCGAAACCTCCTGAGATTGCCGTTTGGGGTAATGAAAGGCTTAAAATCCCCAACAGCACGATTGCTACATATATCTTTTTCATCTTTTTTACTCCTTCCTTTACTAATTTTAAAATTTCAGACTGTAACAAATTCACTGCTCCATTATTCTCCTGTTCTTTAGAATTTCAATCCTTCGATCTCATTTGTTCCGTCTTCATTTTTTCTCCCGCATCTTTGTTCCAGGAAATATAAAGGATTTGAGCTCCTCAACCTCGAACAGACCTTCAGGAGAATCCAGGAGTATCTTCTTCACCTTTCCTTGTTTTGTCTTCCAGAAATGCTCCTTCTCCTCTTGAGTCGCCTTCCCCTCCATGATCTTTTTCTTTAAGATTTTGCATTTTCCTCTCTCTTCCGGAGATGAAAGCAGATGCTTATGGAAAGTTACCTTAACAGCTTTGTTCGTATCTTCCCGCTGAAAGATCATTATGACATCACCTTTTTCTCCATTGAGGTTTTTATCTACCACAAGATCACTTTTGTCCTCTTCCGCTCCATAAAATATCCTGACACCTGTAATGTAGGAGACCACCTCAAGCGGCTCAGATGAAGCATTAGCCACAACTCTTATCTTCCCCCGCTCGGGAATTTGAGTCCCATAAAGATTCTTAAGTGCTAATTCGGTAAGCTTATAGCCACCAGCCACACAGGGGCAGATGTGCCCCGTATACATCCCCACATCGTCTATCCCGATCTCAAAGACATTCTCCCCCGGCTTTGTTGACCCCGCCACAACTGCCATAGGGTCCTTGATTTTTATGGGCTCAACCTCAGAGTAAAAATTCTGGGACCACTTCACCCCTGCAAAAGCAGTAATGGTCCAGATGAAAAGAAATAATGTCAAACTCCCCAGTCTAAGAATTTTATTTCTCAACACTGACATAGTATATGTTCCTCCTTTTTTGTAAATCATCTTGTTAAAAACTTTATTCAGAAGGACAGGTCTGTGCCTTTTTCATTTTTCTCTAACGCCATGACTTTGGTTTGCTGTTTCTGTGAGAGAAGATACCTGTCATTCCGTCAAATTTCTCTTTTAGAGGTTCGACCCTTCAGTTTCAGTCTGATTATCCTCAACCATCCCCGATGGGGTATTCTTCAACCTGTAATAAGCTTCATTTACCATTAAAGCAAAGTTGAGAAAATTTTTCGGGGTAAACCGAATAGTAGTATTGAAGTAGTTAAGATGTACCACCCCACACTCACATAGATTGACACTGCTCTGTAATTGTCTGTCAGCAGCAAGGTTTTTGCTTCTCTTGTCCATTCTCACCTCCGGTGTTGGTTTAATTAATTGATATTGAGACTCATTCTCATTAGACCTTTCAAAAAAAATTACTTGCAATCCTTGCAATATCCAAAGATCTGAAAATGGTGAGAGGTGGGCTTGAATTGGTTTTGTTCACACAGCTTCTTATAGAATCTCTCTATCTTTTTGTCTGAAAACTCGATCACTTTTCCGCATTTGAGGCAGATCATATGCTCGTGATGAGCATGTCCCAAAACCAACTCGTAATGGGAATGTCCGTGTCCCAAGTCAACCTTGCGCACTATTTCACTGTCCACCAGAAGCTCTAAAGTTCGATAAACAGTTGCCCGGGAAGCACCCTTTTTCTTCCTTCTCAAGCTATGTAAAATATCTTCTGCCTCCAGATGTCCCCGGTGAAGAAACATCTCATGCAGGACAGCTTTTCTCTCTTTGGTTAATTTGAGATTTTTTAAGTTTAAGTATTCGGCAAAAACTTGTATAGGATGTATCATATTTTATTCCTCAAATGAGACTGAATCTCAATCTCAATTAATAAAGTCGTCATTATTCTACGGAATGTCAAGGAAAAAATTGGATTCTTTGAAAAAAATTTTTAGGAGGATCATCCTGAAGGATTTTATCTTTTGCCCCACTCAGAGCAAAGCATTCCGGATAGGATCAGCCCGCCTCCCAGAATTCCCAGCCAACCCAAAACTTCACCCAAAAGAATGAAGGAAAAGACGGCGGCAAAGACCGGCTCCATAGCATAGATTAAAGCGGCTTTAACCGTGGTGGTATCTTTTTGCATCCGATTTTGAATAAAAAGAGCCAGAGCTGTGGCGAGTATGGCGCAGACAAAAATAGCCAAAACCAGTTGGGGATGGTAAACCAGTTTGGTCCTTTCAAATACGAACATGAAGGGGAGACTCAAAAAGGTGGTGGTGAGTATCTGAATGAAAGTAAGGGAGAGGAAATCAAATTTTTTAGTGTATATCTGCACGAAGATTACCTGAAAGGAAAAAGAGACCGCGCAGAAAAAAGTAAGAAGGTCGCCTAAGTTAAACTCCGAGCCTTTGGGGCGGGTTAAAAGAAAAAGCCCGCTTATAGCTAGTATCACCCCAATTAAGGAAAATATCCTGATCTTCTCCTTCAACATCAGGTAAGAAAGTGGAGGGATCATGACCACAAATAAAGCAGTGATAAAGGCGGACTTGGAGGCGGCGGTGTACTTCAAACCCATGGTCTGGAAGGCAAAGCCAAAAAACAAAAAGATACCGATTACCACTCCAGCTTTGAGAATGCCTTTATCCTTAAAAGATATTTTTTGGGAAAAGATGAGCCAGAAGGCTAAGGTGGCTAGCCCAAATCTGAGGCTCACAAAAACAAATGGGGAACAGAAGTTCAATGCAGTCTTAACCAAAGGGAAGGTAGTTCCCCAGATAAAGGTTAAAAGAAGAAGGGAGAGTTCCGCTCGGCGAGATGTGCTTAACATGTTTTGAAAGTGTTTATATTTATTCCCAACGGATTCAGCAGATTAAGTTGATCTCTCGCCATCTTTCTTATCCTTTCATTCGTTGGGAATAGAATCTAAACTTCCATCAGTTGGTAATCGCTCTTTCCCAAGCCTATCTTTTCCGCCGCCGTTATCTGAGTCTTAGAATCTTTTCCGTGAAGCATGGTTAAAACGTCAGAACCTTTTTTGACCTTCAGTCCTTGTGCCTTGGATTGGGGTAGGGCTTTAGCTTTGGCAATCAAATCCAGAGAAGCTTTATCAATTGCCACCATGTCTTCTGACAGCAAAATCCCCTGATCCTGCACCACCGGCGTGTCGGACATGGCCATACAGTCGCATTCCGGCTGAATGTCGAAAAGGAAGTTTATGTAGAAGACTTTTTTAGGTTTAAATGTGGAGAGGACTGCCTTTGCCGCTTCGGCTAAGGAGATGGAAAAGTTCTCCATGGATATGGGGACGGTCAATGCTTTCTCCGGACACACCCGCACACATCTTCCACACCTCCAACAACTTTTCTCATCCACTAAGAAAATCTTTCCTTTTATCGAGATGGCATCCTGAGGACAGGTGCGAACGCAGATACCGCAGAAGGTGCACAGATCTTTATCCCAGCTCATCAAATCGTCTAACTGGAAGTGCATCTTCCCTCTTCCCCCCTCCTTCCAGTCACATCCCCGGGGCATTGCGGTCACGCATCCCATGGCTAAATTCTTTATGGCTCCCCCTAAACCGCAATCTATGTGTCCCTTCACATGGGAGAGGACCATCATACATGAGGCGTCATAGATGGCCGAGGGAACGGCAACCTCCTTCAGGATCTTCCCCGCCTTCACCTTTATCGAATCCAATCCAAAGATGCCGTCGGCAATGACAACCGGTGCTCCCAAACTCATGGGATTGTAACCCATTCGGTTGGCAACCTCCAGATACTTATAAGCCTTTATTCGAACCGAGTCGGTCACAAAGGGTTTGGTTTTGATCTTCTTTAATTGATCCACCACCACCCGGACGAAATTAGGTCTGATGGTATGATGTGCTCCCGGATTGCCTAAGTGCATCTTGATGGGGACCAACTCGTCCTTGGAGAAGTATTTTTTTAGATCAATCTTTTCTAAGATGCGCTCCAATCTACCCTCCACACTGTCCTGGTAATCGAATCTGTCCACCCGCGCACCTATGAAATAGACTCTACTGGGCATGGTTCACCTTCTTTGCAAAAGGAAAAGAATAAGTTCTGCTATTTTTAGGAACGTCCTTTAGTCTTCCAAAGAAGACCAGATGGCTGGGACAATCGCAGTCGCTTGCACCAAATTTGGGAACTATCACCTTCGCCTTTGATCTTTTCAACATTTTTTGAGAAAGGGAACATTCATCTATTCCATCATCCGGGAAGAGAAAAACCTTTTTGACCGAAGCATGATCCAAAAGATAATCTATATGCCAGAAATGGTTCTTTTCTTTTCGAAGATGTCTTTCCACCCTCCCTTTCAGTCCGTTTTTGGCACTGCCGGTATAGATATAATAACCTTTCGGAAATCTGAATGTCCCCTTTTTACCAATTTTAATATAAACAGATTTAGGTAAATAAATCAAGAGTTGATAAATTCCCTTTTGCCGTTGGATGGAGATCGGCTGGTTCACAAAAACCTCGGAATTTTCTTTGTTTTGTTTATCTCCCCCTCCCGTAGTTGCCTGATTTATCAGGCTCAGTTCAAGCCAAATGAATTGAACATTGTAAAAAAGTTTCTTCAAGTTTCTTTGAGGAAAGTGCTTCTATTTTCTCACCCTGCCCCGCAGGTTGAAGGGACTGTTGAAAAACCCTATTG
>JAGMFA010000089.1 GCA_023127875.1 Candidatus Zixiibacteriota bacterium | reverse complement strand
AAAGGGGGACTTTAGGGGGATTTTAATCTCCCCTGTCCCTCTTTTAGATTCGCTACGCTCACTACAAGAGAAAAGAGGGGAAAACAACTACCAAGTCAGAGGTTCCAAAAACTGGTTGTGTGTTAACTTCAGCCCATTTGGGATTCCAAGCCCCCGACTTATAGTCGGGGGTAGTTGACTTGTCAGGTGCGCAGGGCACCTGACCTACAAAGCTAACCAGCTTAAGAAGGCTAATTACCTCCTTAAACTCAACCAATATATCCACATCACTCCTTTTCTTCTGCTCACCTCTGACAAAAGAGCCAAAAATGCCCATTTCTTTGACTTTGAACTTTTCTCTTAGAACAGCCTGGTTTTCTTTCAGTATTTTCTTTATCTCTTCAAGCGTTTTTGTTTCTTTTTGTTCCATCTTCTTCGCTGGTTCAAATGCTAATAGAGCTTATTCAAAATCTCGCTGATTACGTTTTTTTTATGCTATCTTGAACTCTTGAGGATAATATATAATTTTTACAGAGGGAAACGCAAGATAAATCTATTCAGGTGGGGGATGGCAAACTTCATTACTATGCAGGGTTCATTTTATCATATCATTCAACAAGTCCAGATAATCAGAGAGAATTCTGGTTATCAGAAAATTCTTCCTCACTATTTCCTTGCCTTTTTTGCCCATCTCTTCAGTCAGATCGGGATTTTTAAGCAACTGTATGATCCTTTCTGCAAAACCCTTCTTGTCGCCAACTTCGACCAAAAAACCGTTTTCACCGTCGGTTACTTGTAGTGGAATTCCTCCTATGTTTGAAGTCACCACTGGAGTTCCCTTCCACAAAGCCTCGGTCACGGTAAGCCCAAAGCCTTCTCTGGTCGACTTCTGGATTATGACTGCGGAGACTCTTTGCAGGGCATTTACCAGGATGCTGTTTTCGCTGGTTATAAGTATGACGTCTTTATTTTCGATCAAATCTTTCGCCTTTCGCTCCACCTTCTCGTAGATCATCCAACCCTCTGGGTCATCAGCCGCCATGCTTCCACATAACACCAATCTGCAATCTACCTTTTTCTTAACAAGTTTGAATACCTGTATGACCCCCTCCGGATCCTTCCACTTGTCGAACCGTGATATCTGAGTTATCAGGGGCTTGTCCCGGGGTATGCCAAACTTTTTCAGATACTTTGAAATGTCCCTCTGTGAAATTTCCACATTTTTTGGAGAAAGAGGATCGATGGCTGGCTGAATAATCCTCTGCTCCACCGGCAAATCCCCTCTTCTATATTTTTCACTTGACATAATCACCACATCATATCTGAGGATGAATTTCTTGAGGAAATCCCAGATCGCGTTATTGGAAGTTGATAAATCCACATGACATCTCCAGATCCAGGGTTGCTTTTTAGCATAGTATTTTATCAGAGGGAGAGGCTGTGGGTCGTGAACAATTACATAATCATGATCTATATGCGTAAACATAGAAAAATCTTCATTGGCTCGGATATACAGACGTTTCTTTATTTCAGTAAGATTTATGGGAGATCCCTGGAGCGCATTGTGAAATTTCTTGGTTATGGCAAAAAAGTCGGGGGTTCCGTGTAGTATCCTCCAGCCGGTGTCAATTCCGATGTCATTCATCAGCACCACCACAGATCCCAAGATTTCCGCAACTCCACCACCCTGGTAGGTGGCATTTATGTGTAATACATGCTTTCCGGTGAGCTTTCTCGCTTTCCGGTAAATGGAGGAGAGAACTTGATCACCCACGATTTCACTGTAGTCATCCAAGCTTTTCATACTATGCCCTGACCAGCTGTTTGAGAAGTAATCTTACGTCTGTCACCGAATCTAAATTGAACTTGGCTTTTGAAGGGCTCATCCCCACTTTGATGGAGTACGCTGACTCAGGAAGAACAGCGAACAGATCTTCATCCGTCCAATCGTCTCCTATTGCCAGGATAAAATCCCACGCAGTTTTTGAAAGCCAGTGCAGTACCGCCCGTCCCTTGTTTATCCCCACGCTTTTTATTTCGATGATTTTGCTACCCTCTAAAACTCCAAGGTTAAGATTGGCGGTGAGCTGTAATAGTGCGTCCTTTAATTCCCCTGCTCTAATCGAAGCTAATTTAGGATCAACCTTTCGGTAATGCCAGACTAAGGAAAAATCCTTTTCCTCGATGAATGAACCAGGGGTCCGATCCTCATACCATTCAAGGACCGGCCGCATCTGTTCTTTCCAATCATCTCTCAGAGGTTCTATGGTCTCCCACGGCTTGCCCCGATCTTTGATCCATACGCCGTGTTCGGCAATTAAACTTATTTTTTGGTTTCCAAACCATTTATCCAGGGTATCTCTATCTCGTCCACTTATGATTACCACTTCATTCTTGGTATCTTTGCCAAGCGCATTCAGCAGACTCAGTAGCTCTTCATCCGGCTTTGCCTTTTGGGGCTTTTCGGCAAAGGGAACCAAGGTGCCATCATAGTCCAGCAGTATAATGTTATTATCGCTCTCAGAATAGCTTCTAGTTAGTTTTTTTTGCGTCTCGGAGGTTAGTTTCCTGACAGACAACTCCACTTGGATTTTCTTGATACTGGATAAGGCGTCGATAAAATCAGTTCCCCAGCGCACCACGTTATAACGCTGAAGTCTCTTTTGCATTATCCGGTTGCGCTCCATCTGTTCTTCTTCCGGCATGATCAAAGCTACTTTTAAAGCCTGCGCAATCTCCTCCTGGTTGTTTGGATTTACTATAATGGCTTCACCTAACTCCTTTGAAGCTCCGGCCATCTCGCTTAAAATCAAAACCCCCTTACCATCTGCCTTGGTTGCCACGAACTCCTTGGCAATAAGATTCATTCCATCCCGCATAGGAGTCACTAAAGCAGCATCTGCCACGTTATACAGAGCAACCAAGCTATGAAACGGCTGGAAGCGATACAAATACCAGATAGGCACCCAACCGATGGTTCCATGCTTTCCATTAATTCTGCCTACCAGTTCATCCACCCTATTTTTCAACTGAGTATAGTGCTCCACTCCGGTGCGTGAGGGAACCGCCACCAGAATAAGAGTCACCTTTTCTTTGTATTGCGGGTTCTTCTCCAGAAAAACATCAAACGCTTCTAAACGTTGGGCGATGCCTTTGGTATAATCCAGACGATCAATGGATAATATTATCTTACGGTCTCCCAATTTTTTTCGAATTCTTTTGATTCCCTTTTCCACCTCTTGATCGTGCACAGCGGTAGCAAATCGCTTGTAATCTATTCCCATAGGAAATACGTCGACTTTTACTACCCGGTTACCTGCGTTGATCTGACCAAAGGTATGTTCGTAACCTAACAGGCGATGAACACTATCAAGAAAATGCAAAACATAGTCGTAGGTGTGAAATCCTATCAGATCTGCTCCTGAAAATCCTTCGATAATTTCTTTGCGCCAGGGAAGCAGGCGGAATACCTCAAAGGATGGGAAAGGTATGTGAAGAAAGAACCCTATGTGGGCATCGGGCAGTATCTCTCTTATAAGTCCTGGAAGCAGCATGAGTTGATAGTCGTGAACCCAGATGACATCTTCAGGTTCTGCAATCTTAACCACTGCATCACAAAAAGTTCGGTTCACCCGTTTGTAAGCTTCCCAAAAGCTTTTGCTGTATGATGTGTATAAAGGGAAATGGTGAAAGAGTGGCCAGATGGTTTTGTTGCAAAAGCCGTAATAGTAGTTTTCAGCATCATGCTGGGAGAGAAACACAGGATAACAATTCTCTTTAATCAACTTTTCGCCGATTTCCTCTATTTCCTCCATTCTTATCTTCTCCAGAGTGATTCCCGGCCATCCTATCCACAAACTCTGGTATGATTTATAGAATGAACTCAGTCCTGTGGCCACACCCCCCACGCTGGGTTGAAAGCGCAGGCCGCCCTCCCTTTTTGTAACATTTATCGGCATTCTGTTTGAGACAATCAGCAACCTACCCATGCTACATTATTCCAATCATATTTTGAAGTATCATAGTATGCCTGATCATTTTGTTGAACGAAGCGAACCATAAACACGCTAGGCGAATTTGGGGTCTTTAATTTCAACGAATTGCGCAAACTAAAGGTTACGGCTACAGTCCACCTGTCGCTACGGTGTGGGGACGTCTGCAACTTTTAAGACTTCCAATGTTCGCCATAGATGAACCGGTTAATACTTAATAACAAATATTATCTCAAAAATCAAGTCTGAAATCCTTAAATCCAAAAAAAAATCATCCTTCGAGAAAATTCACTCAAGACTTTTTGATTCAAAGAAAAAGCACCGACAAGAGCTTTACTCAGAGAGCTCTGAAAAAGTCCGTTGATTGTAGTTGCTCGATTTATCGAGCTTCCAAAAAGCCCAATAAATTGGGCAACTACAATAGCAAAATATTTTGTTTGTTCCCCTGAAGCGCACTTTTTCAGGAATCTCACTCAAAAACTTTGACAGCCAATTAGCTCATTTTTCTTGAAAAACAAGGCCGGATTTATTATTCTTATTTGTTGAGTCTGAAACTGACCAAAAGAGGCATTCTATAGATAACTCAAGTGAGGTTTCAATCAGGAGGTATGTGGTGAAAAAATGTTCTGTTTATTTAGTGATTTTTTTAATCATCAATTTCGGCAATTCTCTGGCATCTTCTCTGGACATCACCTATCGAGGTAATGGCATAAGCTTCGGCAATTCAAAGAGGATAAACGGAATACGCTTCAATCTTGTTGACAGCGAGGTTGAGAGGATAAACGGTTTTAATTTTACCTTCTGGAAACCGAAAGACAACCCCGATGCAAAAGTCAATGGTTTCGCCCTGGGACTGGTAGGACCAGAGGCTAACCAGTTAAACGGTGTTGCCATTGGTGGAGTTGGCGTGACTGGTGAAAAGATAAGAGGTTTCTCTTTTGGAACGGTGGGGCTTGCGGCTGAGGACATTGATGGAATAGCAATTGGAGGCGTGGGGCTGGCCACTGGAAGTATAGACGGTATTGCTTTTGGAATGGTCGGCCTTGCGGCTGGGAGAATAAACGGAATAGCCATCGGAGGCGTGGGACTGGCAACCGAAAGCCTGAATGGTTTTGCTTTTGGAGGAGTGGGAGTTGCGGCTGAGGCAATAAACGGAATAGCAATTGGGGGCGTTGGACTGGCAAGCCAAACCATAAATGGCATTACAATTGGGGGAGTCGGAATTGGGGCAGAGGAGATAACCGGGATAACCATCGGAGGTATTGGGGTTGGGGCAAGCGAAATAACGGGTTTCACAATTGGAGGGATAGGGGTTGGGGCAAAAGATATAACCGGCATCACCATTGGAGGGATAGGGGTTGGGGCTCAAGAGATAACCGGTTTTACAGTTGGTGGATTAAAAGTTCGGTCCCAGAACTTAACGGGTCTCGCAGTAGGGGGGTATTGCAAGTTTAAAAGAAATTTAACCGGCGTCTCTTTTGGAATCTTTAATTATGCCTGGCGTCTCAATGGCGTGCAAATCGGTCTTCTTAACTATTGCGGAAACAATCCGAAACCCTTCAGGCTTTTGCCGATAATCAATGTGCATATTGGCGAAGATCACCACAAAGATCGACATAACGATTAATTCCACTTCCGGATAAATAATAGGGACATCCGCCCCGCAATTTCTTGCTTCTTTTCTTCAATTTAACTGCCCATATTCTTTAAGGCACAACATCCTTTCCTTGACCCTGTCCTTGCCTTTTCTCTTGCGTAGCCTCAGATAAGCTTTATATTGGAAAAAGTCAAAACTTCAGTTGTGGCCGGTAGCAAACACCACGAGGAAAATAGAAACGTTCTGTCTGGAGAAGGTTGAATGGTCTATTATGTTTTGAAATTTTTCATATCAGCCCTTTTGATCGTTGCCATTTCTGAAATCTCAAAGAGATACTCTTTGGCTGCAGGAATCCTGGCTTCTCTGCCAGTTGTGTCTGTTCTGGCGATGATCTGGCTTTACATTGATACAAGCAGTGTAGAAAAAGTTTCCAAACTTTCTACCAGTATCTTCTGGATGGTTTTACCTTCTCTTTCATTATTCATAATGCTTCCTGTGTTTTTAAAAAACAAAGTGTCTTTTTACCCGGCATTGATAATTTCAGCGCTGGTTATGGTTTTTCTTTATTATGTAATGATCTTAGTTTTGAAAAAACTGGGGATAGTGGTATAAGTAAATTTTGATATGGTGAATTTTTTTCAGACCGATTCCGAAGATTATCTTCCTTCCGTTAAGGAACTGCTCACAGATAGATGTAATTTGAGGATGGCGAGGTAAAGTTCTCATGCCAATGGAAATTTATGAACGCTTAAGCCAGGTATACGACCTTGATTGGGGGGAGTTCTCAAAACAATACGTAGGTTTGATCAACCAGCTCCTCGATGAGCGTGGCATTGCTCAGGCAAAGATTCTCGACCTTGCATGTGGAACGGGCACCTTGGCAGTAAAGCTTGCTAACCGTGGACACTATGTTTATGGCATAGACATCTCACCACAGATGATCGAGATAGCCCAATCGAAATCAATGGGGTCATCCAACGTTTCTTTCGAAGTGCAGGATATGACCTTTTTTGCCGTTGAGGATAGATTTGATCTGGCTACGTGCACATTCGACTCTATCAACTATCTGCTTGACATAGATGGTGTAAAAGCGATGTTCTATCGCCTTGCTACCGCTCTTCATAAATCGGGGTTATTTGTCTTTGATTCCAATACGGATCGATTATATGTTAATCGCCACAAGGGAACGCACAAGCGTGAACTGGGCGGAGAGTCTTTTGTTCAAAAGTGTAGCTATGACTCAATAAAAAAGGAAGCGACAACGGTATTTGAGTTTTCAGATGGAACAATTGAGGTTCATAAGCAACGCCCTTACAATTTGGTAGAACTTGAGCCACTTCTTGCTGATGCAGGTCTGCGTGTAGTCGACACATTTGCCGGTTTCGATAAGAGACCATATAATTCCGAAAGTGAGAGGTTGATTTGCATAGCTGAAAAAGAAATAATGAACAACAGCGCATAATAGCGTGTATCTGTTTCGGGCAATGGCCTCACCCAAATGCCTTCGGCACTTTGCAAACACGCAATAGTTCAGGCATCATGCCAAATTGTTCGGATAAGCTATTTGTAAACCTCTCAAAAAAAAGATGTATGAGGAGGGCAAGATTACGATGATGAAAGAAATTAGGATTGACACGAAAGTAAAACTCAACAACGGGGTTGAAATGCCCATTTTTGGATTGGGCGTATATCAAGCCCGGAGAGGTAAAGAAACACAAGAAGCTGTTCTTTCTGCCTTGGAAGCTGGCTACAGACTTATCGACACTGCCTCAATGTATGAGAACGAGGAGGATGTGGGAGAAGCTTTAAGAAAAAGCGGCATCCCACGAGAAGAAGTGTTCATTACTACCAAACTATGGAATTCAGACCACGGCTACGACAAAACTCTGGCAGCTTTCGAAAGAAGTAGAAAAAAACTGGGTTTGTCCCATGTTGATCTCTATCTAATTCACTGGCCGGTGGAAGGTCTTCGGAATGAGTCGTGGAAAGCTTTTGAAACACTGCTGAAAGAGGGGAAATGCCGGGCTATTGGTGTCAGCAATTATATGATCTGGCATCTGGAGGAGCTTCTGAACAACTCATCCACCATTCCCGCAGGTAATCAAGTCGAATTTAGCCCTTATCTTTATCAAGAAGATCTTTTGGAGTTCTGCCGTGCGCATGGCATTCAACTGGAGGCATACAGCCCGCTGACCAAGGGACATAAGTTGAATGATCCAAAGCTGGCGAAGATTGCTTCCAAATATTCCAAGAGCCCCGCTCAAATTCTCATTCGCTGGGCGTTACAAAAAGAGGTCGTGGTCATACCAAAATCATCAAGAAAGGATAGAATTTTGGAAAATGCAGATGTTTTCGATTTTACAATTTCTCCTGAAGATATGAAAGTTCTCGATTCCTTTAATGAAGACTTACGCACCAGCTGGGATCCTTCAACCGCCCCATAGCTTTGTAGTGATGGCAGGTTTTGAAGATGAGGAGGTGAGGAAGATTTTAAATCTGCCAAAGGAGGAACAAACTATATACATAATGCCTGTAGGGAAAAAATGAGTAGATTGAAGGTGATTTTCGAAAAGCAATTATTGCATTATTGTCCCATTCGGGGAATGGGAGAAAAACCCTCGCCTTTAGGCGAAGACTTTAGTATAATCAAGTGGTCCGAATTTGTCCCCAGGACTCAA
>JAGMFA010000088.1 GCA_023127875.1 Candidatus Zixiibacteriota bacterium | reverse complement strand
AAAGAGCCATAAAGAAAGGAACCGGCGAGCTTCCCGGTGTTTCCTATGAGGAGATCAAATACGAAGGTTATGGCCCCGGTGGAGTGGCAGTGCTGGTGGAGGGGTTGACCGACAACAAAAATCGAGCCGTCTCCGACATCAGGCACATCTTCGCCATGCACGGGGGAAACTTGGGCGAGGTGGGATGTGTGGGATGGATGTTTGAAAGGAAGGGTATAATTCAGGTGGATAAAGGAAAGGTGGACGAGGAAGAGCTGATGATGACCGTGCTGGATGCCGGTGCTTTGGATATGACTTCAGAAGAAGATTATTTCGAAATCGTCACGCCATTCGAGAAATTCGAGGCAGTGAAAAAGGCATTAGATGAGAAGAACATACCCACCATCCAGGCAGAGTTGACCATGATTCCCCAAACCAATATAAAATTAGAGGGCAAGCAAGCAGAACAGATGCTCAAACTTATGGAAGCTTTAGAGGATCACGAGGACGTGCAGAAAGTATACGCCAACTTCGATATCGCCACAGAGATAATGGAGAAGTTGAGCGCATAGTCAGTCCACGGTTCACAGTTTACAGTTCACAGAAATGATGCAAAAAGAAAGTGGAGTGATAATCTTGGGGGTGGATCCGGGGAGTAATATTACCGGCTATGGTCTAATAAATTCTAATGGAGAAGAGAATACTTTGATAGAAAGTGGGATCATCCAGCCCAGTCCCCAGGACCCTCTTCCAGAAAAGTTGAAAGAAATTTTTAAAGGGTTAGTGAAAATAATAAAGAATAGCCATCCTCATCAATTTGCCATCGAGCAGGCTTTCTACAGCAAAAATGCCAAGTCGGCACTGATAATGGGACATGCCCGGGGAGTGGCGATTTTAGCAGCCGCCAGATCCAACATTCCCATAGGGGAATATTCTCCCAAAGAGGTGAAATGCGCCATCGTGGGAACCGGAAACGCATCCAAGTCTCAGGTGCAATACATGGTGAAAAAACTCCTGAATTTGAAAGAGTTGCCCCGACCAACAGATGCGGCTGATGCTTTAGCAGTAGCCTTGTGTCACGCTCAAAGAATTAGGCGTAATTCTATCATATCTGCTAGAGCGTCTACAGATTGATATGTCCTATGCTTAATCAAAAATTGTTAAACACTTTCATGCAGACGGCAGACTCCAGACACCGGTATGCAGACAAAAATCTTAATCTGGCGTTCGCAGTAACATAGAGCATATATCTTGAGGGCAAAAAATTGATCGCCTACTTGGAAGGAAAATTAATTGAGAAAAGCCCTACCCATTTGATCTTGGAGGTAGGTGGGGTGGGCTATTCTATAAATATTCCGGTCTCAACTTATAGCCATCTGGGAGAAACCGGCCAGACGGTTAAGGTCTTAACCTATCAACACGTGCGGGAAGACGAGCTTAAGCTTTATGGATTCTCATCCCAGCCAGAGAAAGAGCTTTTTGAGTTATTGATCTCGGTGAATGGGGTGGGACCAAGGCTGGCTTTAAGCATTCTCTCCTGCATCTCGGTGAATGAGTTCCAGAGGTCAGTTCTCCAGGAGGATTTAGATGTTCTGACCACTATCGCCGGTGTGGGCAAGAAAAAAGCCCAGCGGCTGATCGTGGAATTAAAGGAGAAACTAAGCAAGGTGGATTTAGGTGAGAAGAGAGATTTGAAGGAAAGGGAGGCAGTTTGGGTCCCTGCGCAAGACGAGGCAGTCTTGGCTTTAGTATCTTTGGGATACACTAAATTTGATGCCAAAAAGGTGTTGGAGCGGGTCACTAAAGAAGTAAAGGAAGTTTTGCCGGTGGAAGAATTGATAAAAAGAGCGTTGAAATATGCCAGATGAAAAAGCTTGTGGCTTATTTAATGAAGAGGGAATAGGGAAAGAGAGGGGATTTTAATTCGGTTAAATCTATGAAGGGAAGGGAATTTTCTGCCACAGAGAATCACGGTCCCAGACAGATTGGAAGATGAATTTGAATACGATCTTACCCTAAGACCTACGAAGTTTGATGAGTTTGTGGGTCAGGAGAAGATCAAAGAGAATTTAGGTATCTTCATCCAGGCGGCTAAAAAAAGGGGTGAGCCTCTTGATCATGTTTTATTCTATGGGCCACCTGGTTTGGGAAAAACCACCCTGGCGCATATAATTGCCAAAGAGATGGATGCAAACATCAAGTCTACCTCCGGTCCGGTGCTGGAGCGTCCGGCAGACTTAGCCGGACCTTTGACCAATCTGGACGAAAGGGAGGTTTTTTTCATCGACGAGATCCACAGACTCAACCATGTGGTGGAGGAGTATCTCTATCCTGCTATGGAGGATTTTAGGATCGAGATACCAAGAGGAAAGGGACCGTCTGCTCAGTCGTTCAAGATTACTCTGAAACCTTTCACCTTAGTGGGAGCCACCACCAGAGCGGGACTTCTAACCTCACCTCTGCGGGCAAGATTCGGAGTAGTGGGGAGGCTGGATTTTTATCAGCCAGAGGATCTGTATAAGATCGTCTTGAGGTCGGCTAAGATATTAAACGTTAGCATAGACAGAGAGGGAGCCTTTGAGATAGCCAAAAGATCCAGGGGCACTCCCCGGGTGGCAAACCGACTTCTTCGTCGGGTGAGAGATTATGCTGAGGTGAAGGCAAAAGGAAAAATAGACCGCCAGGTTGCTCATGATGCTTTGTTGATGCTGGAGGTGGATGAGCTGGGTTTGGATGATATGGATAAAAAGATAATGGAGGTGATCATTCACAAATTCAAAGGTGGTCCAGTGGGAATCAACACTCTGGCAGTGGCAGTAGGAGAAGAGGGAGAGACCATCGAGGAGATATATGAGCCGTTTTTAATCCAAGAGGGGCTTTTGAATCGCACACCGAGGGGCAGAACCGCCACCGAGTTAGCATATAAACATTTAGGCATAAGTAAAGAGAAAGGAGCACAGGAGAGGCTATTATGATTTGGAATTCAATAGGGCGACGAAAACAGCGGCGGTCGGCGGACAGCGGACTTTTAGGAGGTGGTGAGGATGAGGGTTCTGTTGCATGTCTGCTGTGCCAACTGCGCTATTTATCCGCTTAAGGTGCTTTCAGAGGATGGGCATCAGGTGTTTGGATTTTGGTATAATCCCAATATCCATCCTTTTACCGAATATCAGAAAAGGTTAGATGCGGTGAAGTCCCTTGAACAGAAAAAATCTTTTCCCGTATTTTACCACGATTCATATGATCTGGAGAAATTTTTGAAGGTGGCAGTTCAAGATATAGAAAATCGATGTAGTTTCTGTTATAAGATAAGGCTGATAAAGACTGCTAATTTTGCCAAAGAACAAAACTTCGATGGTTTCACCACCACTCTTCTGATCAGCCCTTATCAGAAGCATGAGTTGATAAAGGAGATTGGCGAAAAGATCGGGGCGGATTTAGGAATCAAATTTTTCTATTCCGATTTCCGCCCGGGTTTCTACGAAGGTAGAAATGAAGCGAAAAGTTTGGAGCTTTACAGTCAAAAATACTGTGGCTGTATCTTCAGCGAAAAGGAACGGTATTTAAAGAAAACAAAGGTAGGGAATTTGAAAAAAGGCTGAGAAAGTAGTTTGCCGAAATCTGAAGCAGATAAATCCTTCTTTGAAATTATTCTGCCAAAGCAAAACCTATGTATTATACTTTTGCAAAAATGCTGATTGCCTTCGGGGTTTTGCTGATCTTAATTGGTGTAATCTTGCTTATTTTCGGCAAGATGGGCTTTTTGGGAAATTTACCCGGAGATATTCATGTCCAGAAGAAGAATTTTGAATTCCATTTTCCCATAGTTACCTGTATCGCCATCAGCATCCTGCTTTCATTTTTGCTCTCAGTCTTTTTCCTTTGGTTTAAGAAATGATGATTGTAGCAGACAAAAACTGAACCTCACCCCCTTGTTCCCCTTCAGGGTGAATCCCTTCAGGGTGAACCCCTCTCCTCACTTGTGGAGAGGGGGTAGGGGGAGAGGTGTCCAATAAAATGAACGTCTCTTTGAAAAACTTCGACTACCCACTCCCCAAGGAATTGATCGCTCAATATCCAGCCGGAAAAAGGGATCAATCCCGACTTTTAGTTCTGGATAGAAAAAGCGGGAAGATGGAGCATAAGCTTTTCTGTCAGGTGATTGATTATCTGGACGAGGGTGATGGTCTTGTCGTAAATCAAACTAAGGTTTTTCCCGCTCGAATCTTTGGGATAAATCAGAAAAATGAACGAAGAGTCGAAGTTTTCTTTCTGAAAAGGTTAGATGATAAACTGTGGGAGGTTCTGGTCAAGCCGTCAAAAAGAGTTCCTGAAGGTTCTTTGATCTCTTTTGAACAGGATGGTTTGACCTGTGAGATATTGGAGCGCACAAAGTCTGGAAGTTGGCTGGGAAAAGTTAACTATAATGGTGATTTCTTTGAGGTCCTTGAAAAAATCGGGAAGGTGCCACTTCCTCCGTATATAAAAAGAGAGCCGGGAGCAGATGACAAGAATACCTATCAGACTGTTTATGCTAAAGAAACTGGAGCGGTGGCCGCTCCCACTGCCGGGCTTCATTTTACCGAGGAGTTACTTGAAAGAATCGAGGAGAAAGGGGTGGAGAGGATCGCCATAACCCTGCACGTGGGATGGGATAGTTTCAGACCTGTTCGGGTGGATGATCCCAATGATCATACCCTGGCATCTGAATATTTCAAGATCGATGCTTCGGTGGCTGAAAGGATAAACCAAATCAAAAGAAGTGGGAAAAGGATCGTGGCAGTGGGGACCACCACGGTAAGAGCTTTGGAAACAGCGGCAGATGATGGAGAAAGAGAGTGGATAAAACCACAATCAGGCTGGACCAAAAAATTCATCTATCCTCCTTATGAATTCAAAATAGTTGATTCTTTAATCACGAATTTTCACCTCCCTCGCTCAACTCTTTTGCTTTTGGTCTCTGCCTTTGCCTCAAGGGAGTTGATTCTTGATGCTTACCAAGAGGCGATCAAACAAAAATATCGTTTCTACAGTTATGGAGATGCTATGTTGATCATTTAGAACCCGTCCACCGTCGGCAGTCCGCTGTCCGCGGCAAAATGTAGCGTCCGAGCTTGTCTCGGACCTTGAAGGGATCGTTTCAAAGTTATAGCGATCGGATTTATTCGACCCGAAAAAGGAGAGATTTTTTGAAAGCGGTTGCTGTTATAGTAGCAGGTGGGGTAGGAAAAAGAATCCTCGGAGATTCCGCCACTGGCGGGGAAGGGAGTTTGCCAAAGCAGTTCTTGAAGTTGGGAGATAAGCCCATCCTGGCACATACCATAGAGAAATTTGAAAGATGTGAGTTGATCGATGAAATCATTCTGGTTGTACCCGAAGATTATTTGGAATATTGTTCTCATGCAATAGTGGATAAGTATTCCTTTAAGAAGATCAAAAGAATTGTGTGTGGAGGCAAAGAAAGACAGGATTCAGTTTATCTGGGACTTAAAGCCTGCCCCAACAGCACATCTATTGTTGCCATCCATGATGCGGTAAGACCATTGATCTCTCCGGGGAAGATTTCGGAGTCGATCAAATTGTGTCAGCAAAAGAAGGCGGTGATCGTAGCAGTTCCACCCAAAGACACCATTAAAAGAGTGGAGGGTGGTTCGGTCATAACCACACTGGATCGAAAAAAACTGTGGCTGACACAAACGCCACAGGTGTTTGAATATAAGCTCATTTTGGATGCTTACGAAAAAGCCAGAGAGGATGACTTCACCGGGACGGATGATTCCATCTTGGTGGAAAGACTGGGGCATAAGGTTACGGTTCTGGAAGGAGAGTATAAAAATATAAAGATAACCACGGCTGAAGATTTTGCCATAGCGGAAAGGTTTCTCAATAAAGAAGAAAAATGACACTCATTGTTAGTTGAGAAAGGGGAAGATGTTTAGAATCGGTTTCGGTTACGATGCACATAGATTGATAGAAGGGCGAGATTTGATCTTAGGTGGGGTAAAAATCCCGCATGAGAAGGGGCTTTTGGGACATTCGGATGCAGACGTTCTCTCTCACGCCATTGGCGAAGCTATCTTAGGTGCACTATCTTTAAGCGATTTAGGAAAACATTTCCCGGATACGGATCGGAGATATAAAGATATTTCGAGTTTGAAAATTTTGTCCATGATAAGCGATATGGCTAAAAAGGAAAACGCAAAGATCATAAACATAGATTCGATGGTCGTGGCAGAAGAGCCGAAATTGTCTGGGCATATCTTGAAGATGAAAGAAAACATTGCTAATGTTCTAAAGATTAACATAGATCAGGTTTCGGTGAAAGCCACCACCACGGAAGGAATGGGATTTGTGGGAAAAAAAGAAGGGATGGCCGCATACGCGGTAGTTTTGATGGAGAAAGAGTGACTGTAGGTCCGAAATGCCCCCAGCGGCGGGACTTTCGGACATGAAAACTGAAGCGGGAAAGAACTCAAAAACGACATGAGTGAACTTTTCTGGATCAAAGTTGAAAATATTTTGAATTTGTCCGTGACCCACGGGGCTTTCTGGTTTTATGTTTTCATATTCTTGAGCAACGTTTTGGAGAATTTCTTCCCTCCCTATCCGGGAGACACGGTCACCTTTGTGGGAGGATATCTGGCCGGGACCGATCACCTCACCTTCCCTCTGGTTTTTCTCTCCGCCGGCCTGGGATGCTTTGGGGGTGCGATGATACTTTATCTCTTGGGAAAGAGCAAAGGGAGAAAGATGTTCTTAAAAGACGGCAAGAGAATTTTTGATAGGGCACATCTGGAAAAGGTGGAGAGATGGTTCAAAAAATATGGGGAGAAGGTTCTCATCCTGAGCCGATTTTTGGCCGGGGTGAGATCTGTGATAGCATTGACTGCGGGGGTGGGAAACGTGAATCTGAAGAAAATGACTTTCTACACCTCCATAAGCATTATCTTATGGAATGGCATAATACTTTTCTCCGCCTTTAAGGTTCAACAGAACTGGCAAGAGATTCTTAAGATGATACAAATTTATAACAAGGCGGTATTGACGATAGTGGTGGTGGTAGCTTTAGTCTGGCTGGTGAAGGTCTTCCGAGGTAAAACAGTCAGAAAAACGTGAGTGAAAAAATGTAGTTGTCCGCAGGATCTTGAGACCTGATTTATCAGGCAAAAAAATAAGTTTGTAGATAATGCCACCACATTTTTAAAGGAGCGAAATTGAAGATAATGGTTTTAATGGGAGGCACTTCTGCTGAAAGAGATGTCTCTTTAGTCTCAGGCGAAGCCATAGTTATGGCGTTGAAAGATGCCGGACATCAGGTGATGGTTTTAGATACGGCACGGGATCAAAAACTTCTGTCCAATAATGGAAAATATCTACCCGGAGGAGTGAAGGAGAAACCGCCAAAGTTGACTGAACTGGAGACGAAGGGAAAACAGTTAGCTTTAGAGGCTATCCATTCCTTTGATTTTTCAGAGGTGGATGTGGTGTTTTTAGCTCTTCATGGAGGGCAGGGCGAGGATGGAACCATTCAGGCACTTTTAGATCTGACGGGAAAACCTTATACCGGATCAGGTGTCTTAGCCAGCGCCCTGTCCATGGACAAAGCCATGTCCAAAAAAATATTCGAACGGGAGGGTATATTAACTCCGGAATGGTTTTCGATAGAGGACTCCGAGCTTTCGGACATCTCCTCCAGTGCAGAAAGAATTGAGAAAAGCTTTGGCCTTCCCTGTGTGGTCAAGCCCAACAACCAAGGGTCTACCGTGGGGCTCACTGTGGTGGAAAAGAAGCAAGATTTAAAAAAAGCATTTGAGTGTGCCCAAGAATATTCCAGTCATATTCTGATAGAAAGGTACATTGTAGGAAGGGAACTCACGGTTGGCATCCTGGGAGATATCCCTTTGCCAGTGGTGGAGATCATACCGGAACATGGAATCTATGATTACGAGTGCAAATATATCCACGGCAAAAGCAACTACGTATGTCCGGCTGAAATCTCTGAAGAGAAGACCAAACAGATTCAAACCATAGGCCTGAAAGCTTTTAGGGCTTTGGGATGTGAAGGATACGCCAGGGTGGATTTCAGATATGGAGAAGATGGACGATTTTATTGCCTGGAGGTAAATACGCTTCCTGGCATGACCGCCACCAGCTTAGTGCCCAAGGCGGCCAAAGCTTTAGGCATCGATTTCCCGGAATTGGTAGACAGGATTGCCAGATTGGCTTTGAAAAAGAAAAACAAAAGTAGCAAAGATATTTGATGCTTCAGCAATAGGAACTGCTGAAACTTATTATCCGATTAGCATCGGCATTTCCTAATGCCGATAAATCAAAGACATATTGGTGTTACTCTTCTATATTGAACCTCCTCTAAATCCCCTCCTTGGAAAGCTGACTATTACCCATAAGTCGC
>JAGMFA010000087.1 GCA_023127875.1 Candidatus Zixiibacteriota bacterium | reverse complement strand
TTTCCGGGACCTGTATTCGCCGCCAAATCGGTGGCTTGGTCCCCTTCAGGGTGATCTTGAATTGATACACCTGACCGAATTTCTTTCGCATTGCAACTCCTCCTTAGTTTAACCATAAATTCATTTGCGTATGCATTCATACGACTATTTGCCTTCTGGTGAACAATAACTCAAAACAAAAGACGTGTTTAGCACAACATTTCACAAGTTTTGCGAAGTGCAAAAGGTAATTGGGTAAGCCCTTCGACTTCGCTCAGGATAAACCCTTCGACTTCGCTCAGGATAAACCCTTCGACTTCGCTCAGGATAAGCCCTTCGACTTCGCTCAGGATAAACCCTTCGACTTCGCTCAGGATAAACCCTTCGACTTCGCTCAGGATAAACCCTTCGACTTCGCTCAGGACAAGCTCCGCCAACTGTAAACCCACGGTTAGATGAAATCCTCCATCCAAGCATTCAATCGGTATCATTCCTTTTAGGAACGAATATGTAGGACGGCCTCGTTCTCATACCAGTAACGGGCCAAAATACGTTCTCGTTATCGAAGATCCTTCTTTGTATTGTATAATGTGTCTCGGTTAGCTCCCGAAACCAGACTGAACCGAGGATGATGGCATCAAATCTTTTTTCACGTATGGCCCGGCTTATTTGGTCAATCAACTGAGCCTTAGCCGGGCAATCCTTCCCTCTCAGAACATCGCTCACAGCCTGATGATGTGCATTACTTCTTTTGCCAGCCAGAGTGGGCAGATAACCATGGTAAGGGACAAGAATATCGCCTGATAGTTGTGACATTGTATTGATAAAAGCACCACCTGCTTCTAAATCTTTTTGGGTTGGAATTTGAGCAATAGGGTTATATCTAAGCCCAAAAAATTGAATGATGCAGATAAGGTAAACGCAAATCTGCATTGATTTCCACTTGCCTGCTGATGCAGCCCGAATGAATTCAAAAGCCGTATGTATTGCTAATCCAAATAGGATAGATAAGGCGGCATAAGCCGGAAATAAAACATTATCATAACCTCCCGTATGCAACCTGGAGAGCCATGCTCCTCCTAACATGCCGATGAGTACTATAAGGTAAAAAAGAAAATCCTTCCTATTTGAATTCAAGAGCTCAGTAAATAGATAAAATATTGACATTATGCATGCAATGGATAGAGTTGAGATTATATCTTTGGTCCAAAAGTCAAGGAACACGCTTTTTGCTATAGAATGTTGTCTTGGTAAGTCAAAAACGTAGTAATTATACCATCCATCATGGATCCAGTTAAGAAGATATGTGCTTACACCAACTATCATTACCACGGTACCAATGAAGTAAATCGAACGACGACGATTCAAAAGAACGCAATAAACCATTATTGGCAAAGAAATAACTAACGCGATCTGTTTAGTCAGAAAAGAAAGAGAAAATAACACTCCGGCAAGAACATATGACTTTGTTGATTCCCTGAATTTAATCAAGTACAGTCCTGCTAATAAGAAAAAAAGGAATAATGAATCCGCTCTGGCGATGTCAAACCATGCACCGCTTATTCGGAAAGTAGCTGCAAAGAGGGAAGAGGCAACAATACCTGAAAAATTGCTTCCGGTTTCTCTTTTGACCATAAGAAAAATAATAAAGAAGCAACCTAACGATGAAATGAAAGAGATAAGTCTGAGCGGCAAAAACCCAATGCCCACGATTTTGGATAAGACAGCCGAAAGATAAAAATAAACAGGTGTATATATGAATGGGACAAATTCCAGCGACGGGGAGACATAGAGTTTCTGTCCGAAAAGTATCCTTATTACATGATCTACTATACCTCCTTCCATCCATTCGAGTTCAAAGGGATACCCAATCCGTAAGAAAGCAAGAATAAGATAGACGACAATGAATAGAATTGCCACGGATAGCAATAAGTACCGAAGGAATTTAGTTGTCCAATCCAAAGTGTTTGTTTTCATTACGGCTAACAACTATGTTTGGGCAAATTTCGCCTACTGTTTCAAGGTTGCTGACATTCCACTCCGTTATTGCCCTAACTATCAATGAAAGTGTTGTGGGTGGGATATGCCTGCCAGCCATGGGTCGCCAGACCTATCTGACATTATTTTTTATTTTTTTATCATTTCAGATTGCTCCGCTCCATCGGAATAAACCTGACCACTGGATCAGGTTCTGAAAAGAACGCTCTCTTTCTCAAAAAGTCTTTTGGTCACGAAGATAGAAAAGGAGGCATAGATGAAGGTGGAGAGAAAGATTAAACCGATAAAACCCCAACGGAAGGTTCCCAAAAGCACCTCCCGAGCCGCCAGAGAGATATTCACTATGGGGACGAACGCCAATCCCCAATTCAGTTCGATTCCCGGAATAAAAGAGACCATGGCAGGAAGGATCACCACAAACATCAAAGGAGAAACATAGCTTTGTGCCTCCTTATAGCTTTTGGCGAAAAGGGAAACAGATAAAAGAGCGGAGCTGAAAAGAGCAGCTAAAGGAAACATCAGAAGCAAAAGCAAAACAATGGAGAGGGGCTTTATGACAAACGAAATTTGTTCGGAAGCGAATTCACCCATTTGGGCAAATCCCAGGCTGGCGGTAAGGCTCATGCTGGCTGTAGACAAAAGTATGGTTATCAGCGAGGCGGTCAAGACGGTGAGGAATTTTCCGGTGGAGATGTCCAGACGGGAGACCGGTGTCACCAGTATGGTCTCCAAAGTCCCCCGCTCCTTTTCTCCAGCGGTCAAATCTATGGCAGGATACGTGGCACCCACCATAGCCAAAATCACAATCATGTAAGGCAAAAACATGCTCAGTATGAATCCCCCCATCTTCTCCTTGGGGGCAAGGTTCTCTTTGTTGATTTCTATGGGATGCAAAATTGATTTTTCAATATGGCGATCTCGGAGTCTCTCCGCCACTAAGCTGTCCTGATAGTCTTTCAACTCACCGGACAGTTTCTCCGAGGCGATACTGGATCTAAGCTCGGCGGCATCATAATATATGGTGGCTTCGCTATTCTCCCCCAGGGTGAGCTTCTCCTCAAAGTCCGGTGGAAACTCCAAAGCGGCATGGATTTCCTTCTCCTTCAAGGCAGATTTGAAATCCGCCACATCCACCTTCTGAAAATCATCTCCCTCCAAAAGAAAAGATACAAAGGAGGAAGCAAACTCCTCCCCTATCACCGCAATTTTGGTCGCTTCTGCCTCAGTTTTCTTCATCATCATCATCATCACCGCGCTCATCCCGAACATCAAAACGGGAAAGAGAATTATGGGAATCAGAATGGTGGAGATAAGGGTGCGCCTGTCCCTTAGAGTCTCCAGTATCTCTTTGAAGTAGATTATCTTTACTTTCTTGATATTCATATTTGCCTGTGCCTTTGTTGTTCTATGCTGAAACCTGAGTTCGCTTCTTTCCCTTTTCTACCTCTCCCCTTTGTCCCCTTCAGGGTGAATCCTTCAGGGACTGTTGAAACACCCAAATAGGAGTACACCAGCTTGCTGGTGCGGTTTTCCTCAAAGTTCAAATAGTTGAGGTATAAGAATATCTGAATTTCAAAAAGTCGCGAAAGCAAGCTTTCGCACTCCCAAAAACACTTTTTCAACACCCCCTCAGGGTGAACCCCTCTCCATTTTGAAGAGAAGTCTTTCATTTATTCTCCTACTATCTTAACAAAAATATCGTCCAGATCATTCAGACCGGTTTTTGCTCGAAGCTGATCCAGGGTACCCACCTCCAATATTTTTCCCTTGTGGATGATGGCGATGTCGTCACAAAGCTTCTGTGCTTCCCACATTACATGGGTGGAAAACAGAATGCATTTATCTGCCTGCTTGGATTCCCTTATGAACTGGATGATCCCCCGGGAGGTGACCACATCCAGACCTATGGTCGGTTCATCCAAGATCAAAACCTCCGGATCGTTTATGAAAGTCCGGGCAATGGAGACCTTCTGCTTCATTCCGGTGGAGAGCTTATCCACCCGCCTCTTTCTGAATTCATCCATATCGAATCTATCGAATATCTCATCCACCCTTCTCTTGAGTCTTTCTTGATCCATGCCGTTTAATCTGCCGAAATAGCTTACTGTCTCTTCAGCGGTCAATCTGTGATAAAGCCCGGTGTCACTTGACAAAAAGCCAATCTTCTCCTTCACCTTCTCCGGTTCGCTGGTAATATCGTAGCCTGCCACACTTGCACTTCCGGAAGTGGGCTTAAGAGTGGTGGACAAAAGACGCATAAGAGTAGTCTTTCCCGCCCCGTTCAAGCCCAGCAGACCATAAACCCGACCGGATTTGCACTCCATATTAACAGAATCCACCGCCCGGATTTCCCCCCTCTTTTTATCCTGGAAGATCTTGGTAAGGTTTGTGGTAACGATCATGGAGGTATATTATACTTAGTTTAAAGCTAAATGGCAAGAACCGATATTGAAAAAAATAAGGGCATGGATGGTGGCATTTCAAGCGTTGGTTTGGTGTGCCGCCTCCTGAACCCTGGATGAGGCAACCGAATGCAAAGCCTCTTTGAATATGCCCCACCAACGGCATTTGTATCGTCTTTACAAAACTTCTTCGTCCTCGGGTTCCCAAGCAGGATCTACGATGCACAGGAATTTCAAATCAGAAGTCCCGATATTCTGAATGTATTGCACCGAATTCGGCGGAATGTAAACGGCTTGCCCGGAGTAAACCTTTTCAGATTCGTCATCGACATGCATAATACCTTCCCCCTCCAGGATATAGTACACCTCAGATGTGTTCAGTTTATGAGGCCGTGAGCTTTGACCGGGCTTTACCTGAGCGTGGGCTAAACTGTAGTGAATTTTAAGGTTCGCTTTGTTCGGGTGTAGAAGTTCGCGGAGAGTCGTCTCATCTCCGGCTATAATCTCATCACAGGTGTGCAGATCTCTGATAAACATAACGTAAAGTGCAGAGGCTAAGACGAAACAATGTCAGAAGCCTGAAATGCTGCGGGGTAAGAGCTTGCCTTGAGGGTGCAGGCGGAAAGGTAGCCCGCAACAACAGCAGATTTCCCTTTTAGGCTAACTGATCTGTGGTCTTTTCTAGTCAATAGATCCGGATTTAATCTGTTCCTCCCACTGTGTATCGTACACTTCACCTTTAAGGTTGGAGTGAACCAGTCTATACACCCCATACCCATCCTCGTCCACAAAGATAAGATACACTCCCCCTTCCAGATCATGATAGTTCCATTGTTCCCAGGGTTTGGCTCCGCGGGTGGAGGGGTGTCTCTCTATCTCGCTGGGCTCACCATAAATAATATAAATCCTCCCCATGTCGGTATTCCAACCATCGTTGGATTCTCTGGTGCGGGAGAAACCGAGATTAGCTAAGTTTATTCGACGATAATGTTCGATCTTAAATTCGTTCTCTGGAGTGTCAGGATCAGGGTCTCTTTTTCTCCAGAACTCAGCCATAAAGTTCTTTTTACCTGAAAAGTTGAGCTGGTCAAACATATCCAACTCGACAGGAGAAGCAATGTAAACTACATCGTGCTTGAATCTTTTGATCTCCTCGGCGATAAGCTCCTCTTGGGTTAGCTCTCTTAAGACCACAAATCTTTTGGTGGAGTAGGCTTTCTTTTTTGTCTCCTTGTCTTTGGCTTCGAGTTGAAGGATGTATTCCCCACCAGCAAGCGTGCCGACGTTTATCCCGCTGATCACTGCGGCTGAATTTCCTGGTTTGGTTTTGGTCTGTTTACCGAAATCCTTGAGCTTCTTTCCGGTGGTATCCAGAACTGCAAACTTCAACGTATATTCTTGGTTAGCAGATGGGGTATCTACCAGATTATAAAGTTCAGCGTAAAAATAGACCATTCCAGCTTCGTGAATGAAAATCCGGGAGGGATTGGGCAAAATCTTTTTGCCCGCTTTGGCAAAACGTCCGGCAGTGGTATCTATCTCTACATTAAATGCCAGCTCCAGATCACTTAATTGAAGCTTCTTTGTGGAGAATTGTTTGATCTCCATCCTCAAAGTGGCTTCACCATGGGACGTGGAATTGACATCCGTAGCCTGAAGAAGAATCTGGTAGTTACCGGGCTTCAGGTTGGTTCCCACCTGATCGATGATCATGTAATCCACCGTCTCCGCTTCCTTCGCATCCTTAACCTTGGACAAGGTATTCCACATCCGATTCTCCACCACGTTGCCCAGCTCATCTGAAATGCTCAACTGCATCAAAACCTTTGCTACCAAACCTTCATCTTCGGGGACAAATTCAAGTTCCTTTCGGTTGAATGAATAATATATCTCTATATAACTTTGGGTGGTGTCCGCAAAATCCCGAAAGCAGGTGTAGTCCAATCCGATCTGGAAGCTGGTAGGCTCTTTCGCCCAGATGTGCATGAAGGGAATACAAAGAAGGCAGAAAAACAGAACCACGATTTTGCACTCCAACAAATTCCTTTTCATCACAATCACCCCGTTTCTTTTATGAAATCATGCTAAATAATTTCTATACTTTTTCTTGTTTCAAGAAATAACGTTTTTGAAGGAATCTTTCTGAGGTTAATATCTTCTTCTGTCATACGGTGGTTTTCCGTCGTAAGGGGGTAGAAGCTCATACTCCCCGTCTCCTCGATCGACAAACAAAAACTCCAGATGCTTATTGTAATAGTACCATTTTTGAAAGGCTCGCACCCCCCGATCGAAGGGATGCTTTTCCACCTCATCCGGGTGTCCATATACCATATAGACCATCCCCATATCCGTCTCCCATCCCTCCTTGTTGGAGATGGCGAAGTTTTGATTGACATATTTCAGTCGGCGGTAATATTCATCCTTCAGCTCATTCTCTGGAGTGTTGGGAGTGGGGTCTTTGGATTTCCAGAACTTAAACCATTTCTGCAAATGTTCCTCCTCCGGAGCCTCCTTCAACTCTTTTATCTCATCAGATGAAGCCACATATCTTAGTTGCTCAATGGCTTTGAGATAGTCGTTTTTCAAAAGGTTCAAATAGGACCAATCTATCTGAAATGGTCTTTCGATCTTAGCTTTTACCTGATCCTTTTCCAAAAGAGCTACTTTCAAGGAATAGTACCCGGAGGGAAAGTCCTCCAAAGAAAGGCTGTCAAAGGCGGAAAATGCCTCCAGTCCCAACATCACCGTGGTGGTCTCCTGATGCAAAAAAGGTTGAGTTAAGTGGTTAACTTCATAACTGAGAAGGTATGGCTTGGGTTTTTCGGGTCCGCCATATATCTCATAGTAAAACATAAGGGTGGGATCTGTATCTCCAAAGCTTCTGGACACGCTGGGGATGACCGTTTTCCCCTTTTTATTAAACCTGGTAACCTCTGTGCTGTCCGAATTTGGATCCTGTGGATCGGAAAGGTGGCGAATGAACTCAATGTCCGAAAACAGAATCTTCTTCTGGGTACGAGAGGGAATTTTGAAATCCTTTTCTAGTTCAATCGCGGAGCCGGAGTTCCGATCAATCAGAGCTATCCTCAATTTATATCTTCCAGAATACAGAGAGAGAATCATCTGATTTATCAAAAAATCATAAGGCGAGCGGGTCTCCCTATAACTTCCCACAAAATAATCCTCCTCCATTGAAGTTCCGGTCACCTGCTTGTTGATCTTATTAGACACGACCACCTGAACTTCATAAGAAGCCTTAAATTTATCCTTATGTTTGACGAAGGAGAGCGCCTTGGTGAAAATTTTGTAATATAACTCCACCCTGAATTTCTCGCCGGTTTCTTCTCTGAAGGCGGCATAGTCGACGAAAAAGACTTGCTCTCTATCCTCTAAATACCCAAAGTCGGTTTGTCCCAAAACCCGGGTGGGAACAAATATCAGCCAAAAGCAGAAAAGAAATATGGGAGTAACGATTCTCATATTTGGTCTCATAAAAACAGCTTAGAAAACCTTCAACTGCTCCAATGTTGATACACCTCCCCTTTTATACAGGTATAACCATTTTCAATTGCTTTTGCAACAAAAAAATGAGGTAATCAATATTTTTTAAAAAAAACGGGCTAATACTTCAAGGAGAGAAAAAAATGTTTCGATCTTCATTCATATCGCAGGGAGACGATGGGATCCAGTCTGGCGGCACGATAGGCCGGATATATTCCGAAGATCAGTCCCACAGAGACAGAAAAGGAGAAGCCCAGGATTATCCAGAATAAAGAGACCCCGGCGGCCAGAGGTGTGACCGCCCCCACAAGTTCCCCTAAAAGCAAGCCTATGATTATCCCCAAGATTCCACCGCTTCCACTTAAGGTCATAGCTTCGATAAGAAACTGCCACAGGATATCCTTTTTTCTTGCGCCTATGGCTTTGCGAATACCGATCTCTCTGGTTCTCTCAGTGACCGATACCAACATTATGTTCATCACCCCCACCCCACCCACTAAAAGACCGATGGATGAGATTATCACCATCACCAGATAGATTGCACTGGTGATCTTGCGGTATATATCCA
>JAGMFA010000086.1 GCA_023127875.1 Candidatus Zixiibacteriota bacterium | reverse complement strand
ATCATCGAGTTCATAACTACTTTCTTTTATGTTCTTTGTCATCTTTTCAATATAATCATTTTGATATGGAATGTAAATAGGAGGGAAGAAATGCGGGTCAACCGTCGGAATTAATAACGGTAGATTAAGCTAACCCCTGCCCCAGGCGGGTGTTCTTCACCCGCCGTTTGTTTCCGGTCCGCAGGTGTAAACCATACGGTTTATACCGCAGGATCCATGGGACTGGTGAAGAACACCAACGGGAAGTGGGGGCAACCCCAAATTGCAGAACTTCAACGATGATCGTGCTTTAGCCTATGGCTTCTGATCCTCTTCGGGAGATTGGATCTCCTCACTTATTTTGAGAACCTTTTCGTAGGGTAAAGCCAACCAACTCTCCACCTGAGCGGCATAGGGCCGAGTCAACAACGAGACCTTGGCGGCCGCCTCTTCATCAGGAGCTTCGTAGATGTGCATGGAATCCCAGTAACCCATCAGAGCGTAATGAGCCTTGAACGTTATCTCCGGACACTTTTCCTTGATCTCCGTGAGCCAGGCGCGGCCGGTTCTAGATCTGTCGGCAAGCTTGGCGCCGATCTCAGTCAGTGGCGCATCTCGTCTTGCGAGCTTGGTCATCAACACAAATGTCTTCATAAAACACCTCCTTGCACGCTTTAGGCACCAGATGGTGCGCGTGATGTATATATGAAAAGTGATTTTGTCTAAACTAAAACATCGGCACCGACGACTCCCATCGCCAGCGTTCATAAATAATATATAAAATTTTTGGCGAAATCAAACAAAAAAACGTGTGCCCAGAGCTTAAGCGAAAAGCTCTGGGCACCGGACATTAGATTAAAAGAACAAACACAAGACGTCAGGACCGCTGGGGTCCTGACTTACTTAGAACATCGCAATTCCTCGAACCACCGTTCTGGCATAGGAGAGGGAAAAGTGTCAGGCGTAGCTCTAACACAACCTAAACTTTTACTCCAGGGTTGGCTCCACTATTTTTCCCATGAAAAGTATAGTTTGAGACTTGTTTTCTCGAAGCACAAATACAAATGGTCGATCAACTCGTATCCAAAAGCCGACGGATGTATATGAAATCCCAACGGAAGTAGCTGCCGCAGCTTCAGTGCCTTCTTCGTTTACTTTTACAAATGTTTTATGCTTGACCTCGCTAATGAACAAACGCTGCGGACCTTTATACATTTTGGTAAAATCAGCCTCAAATGGGTCGAAAGCGACTGCCATTCCCAACGCTTTCAAAATGTCATTCAATTTAAGTTCATATTCGAGGGTGAATTTAGGGAGTTGCAAAGTTCCTTCATGCTTGGAGAAACTATTTATCCATTGGTCCCAATTCTTTTGATTGAATTCTCCAATTAGTGAATCGATGTCCTTTTGCAGATGCGGAAGAAAAATGGTCATGCTGAAATCACCATCGCCGTAAGGCAAATCAAGGGCTTGAAAGTCAGCATTTCTGAAATATTGAAACTCACCTTCCTGGGTCATCATTTTGCAGGCTTTTTTTGAACCATCAGGCAAGGTAAACCAATCATCTTTCGTCAGGCTTTTATCAAACTGGTAAGTCCAGGTGCCTTTGAAATAAATGGCATTAATCAGAAACATAACCGTAAAAGGATCAATCGGGCTGTCTACAATTTCCTTTATTTTTCCATTGGTCTTTTCATCAACCCATCCATTGATTGTCTTAGCAGCGTTCGGGTCGTTAAAATCTAACCCACTTACTTGGGCATTGAAATATGTCCTGTTTAGATCTATAAATTCCTTTTCAAAAGAGAATTCCTGACAGTACCAGATCGAATTTGCGATCTGAAATCGCACTTTGGGGTCGAGTTGACTAAGTAACTCTATCAAGCTTTTGTAAGATTCATTCACCTCTTGAGTGGTCAGATCATTGAGCTCAAGGGTCTTTTGCATTGCCTCCTGGGTTTCTCCATTGGCGCCGTTATAGGTCATTCCCAATGCCATCGCAACACTCAGCGGAGATATAAAAACGTTTTTATCCCTTTCTTCTTTAATAATCTCGTTGAAAAGTTTGAGCCCGAATTTGTTGTCTGATTCGACTAAACGTTTTTCGGTGGCAGTTAATTCACGTGAAACCTTATGTTTGGTTGGAAAGGAACGTGTATTGCATTGCAGAAGTCCAATGCAGATACAAAGGATAAAGATATAATCCCATATTTTAGACATAATGATCCTCCTCATTTTTCGTCCTTTGAATTAATACACTCCCTTGGCCAATCCACGGTTTATAGACTTTCTCAGGTGCCAAGGGATTATATATTTTCTTTCTTCTATATTACTCCTTTTTTTCTAAAAGTCAAGCTTTCCTACCAATTCTTTTTCCCAATGTAGCGTCAAAGCTTAGGTGCGACACAGATGCTCTCACTCCAGAGTTGGTTCCACGATTTTTCCGATGAAAAGTATGGTTTGGGACTTATTTTCTCGAATCATAAATACAAATGGCCGATCAACTCGCATCCAAAAACCAAGGGGACCCGGTCCATATGACATCTCAACTGCAGTAGCCGCTGCCGCTTCGGTGCCTTCTTCGTTTACTTCTACAAAGGTCTTGTGTTTTACTTCATCAATCCATACACTAACAATCTCGTACATTTTGCTAAAGTCAGCTCGTTCCGGATCGAAAGCGATGCTCATCCCCAATGCCTTAAGTGCGTCATTCAATTTCAATTCGTATTCGAGTGTGAACTTTGGAATGTAGATGTCTCCGGAATCGCTTAAGAAAGAACTCAGCCAATGATTCAAATTCTCCTGATTAAATTTTGCGATCAGAGAATCGATATTCGTTTTCCGATATGGAAGGAATATGGTCATGCTGAAATCACCATCGCCATAAGGCAGATCGACCGCTTCAAAATCATCATTTGAGAAATAGTTATACAGTCCTCTTTGCTCCATCATCTTGCAAGGCTTTTTCGTGCCATCAGGCAAAGTAAATAAGGTGTCTTTCGTTGAAGCTCTATCAAATTGGTAAGTCCAGGTGCCTTTGAAATAGATGGCATTAATCAGAAACATCGCTGTAAAATCACTAATCGGGGCATCCACAATCTCTTCTATTTTTCCATTGGTATTCTCGTCAACCCAAGCATTGATTGTGTCTACAGCAGCGGGATCGTCGAAATCCAATCCGCTCACCAGAGCATCAAAGTATTTATTACATAGATCAATGAATTCCTCTCTAACAGGAATATTCTGGCGGTACCAAATAGAATTTGCAATTTGAAACTGCACTTTCGGATCAAGCCCTCTTAATAATTCTATCAAGCTTTTGTAAGATTCATTCACCTCTTGAATGGTCAAATCATTAAGTTCAAGGACTTCTTGCATTGCCTCTTGCGTTTCTCCATTGGCGCCGTTATAGGTCATTCCCAACGCCATTGAAACACTCAGCGGAGATATAAAAACGTTTGAATCCTTTTCTTCCTTAATAATTTCCCTGAAAAGTTTAAGCCCGAACTTATTGTCTGATTGGATTAAAGTCCTTTGGGCCGGAGTCAATTCAGTAGAAATTTCGTCCTCAGTTGAAACGGGGTTCTTTGAACATTGCAGGAAACAAATGCTAATTAAGAGCACGAGAAAGAAATTCAATTTTTTCAACAAGATATACCCCCTCTTCTGATGATTGCAATAATGCGAGGAGGCAATTTCAATTCCGATTACCCGCCTGAAGGCTGCGGCAAAACCTGAATTTGAAAGCTTTCTTAACATTTTAACCTCCCTGAATTTAGTGATTGTTGTTTGCACTCTCCAAATAGATCCTTTGGTCAGGGCACGAATTCTTACACCGGCCTTGAAAATCGTTACCCAGAACTCTTCGAACACGTGCCTTTACTTTTTCTACGCAAACATTGTGCCAAGTTTTATTCCCATATGACCCGTTTTATAAGTGCTTACGAAACAAAACAATATGAGTTGGGACTTTTTCTATCATCTCCATAATCTGAGTTTCAGCTCGTCAATTTCGGCGAACCTGAAAACCTGATGCAAACCTTGCCTTGCGCTAAGCGCAAAGAGTTAAATCGGTTACATGGGTTCGCCAAGAATTGCGATCGTGGGCAAAAGTAGATGTGGTAGAGACAAACGTGACTGCCCAATTCTTTTGGCTTAAGAAATATGCGAAGCTGGAGGTGTCTGAGGGTAAAGGGTCTCGGGACTTGGGGATAGCACCTTTGTGAGGAATCGTTACGGGGTCAGTGTACTACAGTTGTCCCCAAGATTTAAAGATGGCAAAAACGCTGGTTGCACGGAGGTCTCTGTGCGGGGTCAGGAAAATTCATATGAATGTGCGTCCATATCCGTATGGATGTGCGTATGCACTCATACGAGCATACGCATCTCAAGATCAAAAAAGGGAGGAGTTGTTTATGCGAAGCATTCATACGAATCTCACCCTCCCCTCCCAGACGGGTCTCCGTGACCCCTCCCATCAAGGGAGGGGAAAGTCCCCTCTCCCCTTGGAGGGTGTGTCATAATACTTGGTTAAGGGAGATAAGGTTTTAGGTTTTGGAATAAAAACAGACCAATATTAACTTTGTTCAACAAGATTATGGTTTTATTTACTAGAATCATAGAGACGTATCCTAAATAGGATTAACTCATAAGTTTTGCCACAAGCAATGGAACTCCAACAATGTTGATCAGGCGAGTGATATCAAAGCAACTGGCTAATAGCGACATTTCAGCTTTAACTCCTTCCAATCCTCGAAGCAGAAAGGAGGTCACTCCTAAATTTCGTTTTATATGTCCAAAAGGAAGTTCCACTTTTTCTTTTCTTAGTTTATAGATAGCTTGTGATTGTTCTGTATTGTATTGATGCTCAAGTTTTATTTTAAGGTCTTCATCCACCAAACGTCTTATTCGTCTGCCATATTTAGCTTTGGTGCAAAGACCAAAATAAGGACACTTCAAACATAATGATTTATCTGTAATCTGATACACTCTATGATTCTTCTCCTTACAAAAGAAAGTATAGGTCAAAGGATGTCCTTGTGGACAAATATAGCGATCATTGGGTTCATCATAACGAAATTGTTCTTTGTCAAATGGCTTGGTTGGTCTATCATGAGCCTGTTTTTGTGAAGGGACGATAACGGTAACATGTTGGTCATCGATCTTTTTTAACTCCTGGATGTCAGAGTAACCCGCATCTGCACAGGCATTGGTGCATTTGTGTCCCAGGGTCTGGTAAGCTTGTTCAATCTGATGGGCAAATTGATTAACATCATTATTTTCATCCACCACATCACTGTGCACTATCAGCCCGTGCTTTTCATCTACCACTATTTGTCCATTATAACCCGCATGAATCCCTTGACGCCCTTTGACCTTAACACAATCCGGATCGGTGGTGTTTATTGATTCTCTTTCTTGTTCTTTGAGTTCTTTCAATCCCGCCAGAGGCGGGACTGGATTTAAGATGTTCTTTATCTTTCAGCTCTTCTGAAAGCTTAACCAGAGAGGGATGATCCTGTTCTTGTTCATCTATAGTGTCGCATTCAGTAAGAATGGATTCTATATGCTGATCGATCTTCTTAAGATAGCGTTCACATCTATGGGGAGTCCAGGTATTACCAATGGAAGCATTCGCTCTTATCTTACTGCCATCCACAAAAAGAGTATTGCCTTCAATCAGATTCAACTTTATACAGAGTTTAACACATTGTTTAAGAATGTTCTTCAAAGAATTTCTATTATTCTTTCTAAATCGAGATATGGTTTTATGGTCGGGCTTCAAACCACCCATAAGCCAGATAAAAGAGAGGTTATGATAAGTCGCCCTTTCCAATTTCCGAGAACCGCGTAAACCATAGGAGTAGCCATATACTAAAAGCTTGATCATAGCTTTAGGATTATATTCGGAGTTGCCAACTTTATGTTCATCCCAAAGGATGCCCAATTCAGCCAGAGAAAGCGAATCCACAAAGGCATCATACGCCCGAACAGGATCATCCGAAGCTACGTATTCTTCTATGCTTGGTGGAAGCAGTTGCATTTGATTTCTGTCACCATGTCGATATGCCATAATATGCTCCTTTCATATTCATCTTTACAGTATAAGATAGCATATCGCATGGTGAATAGTATAGTTTATTTTCAAAAATCTCTACCTCCGCTCCTCATAATTATGACACAGTCTCTTGGGGGAGAGGGTTAGGGTGAGGGGGATGCGTATGCATTCATACGAATATTCTTGTCAGTCAGAAATGCCTCCTCCCTTTCTCCTGTCAAAGGCCTCCGTCTGGGCGGGATCAGGATGAATCCGTGACGAACAGTGAAGATGAGCTATTGAAACACACAAGAAAATCTTGGGGACACTAATGGTCAGGTTACCCCCCAACAACGATCAAAGCCCTCAGGGCGGATCAGGTCAGAATGCCCTGTCATGAGCTTTCCTGAGAGACTTTGGATGTCTTTGATTTTTGCCTGCCTGCCACGAGAAACAAAAAACCGGCCACCAAAGGAGGCAGAGCTAAAGTAAGCACCACGACAATGATAGCAGAGAGCGGAAGCCGATTGTACGCAATCCAAGGATACCCAAATAATATAATCAGGCCCTGCAACAATAAGACGGCTCCTCCAGTACGTTCCCATAGCCGCGGGATGATGGCGCTCCCCAAAAATATCAAAGGGAAGAAAGCGAGAATCAGGACTGCCTGTTGACTGAACCGTTCACCAACTGCATTAGCCAAAGCAAAGAATATCCACCAACAGGCCCAAATCAATGCCAAGGCTCGCGCTATGCTGCGCATACGCTTTGTCTTTGTGTGGCCAGCGCAGCTAATCACAGCTGTAGCTGTGCACTCCTCCGTGCATTCAAGATGACGCATGAAGTTCCCGCTTTCTACTAAATCCCGTGGAAGATGAGCTTATAGTTCGTTTCTTTCCTTAACTAAGATCAAGGCGGCGAGGTTTGGTCACCTTCTTCCTTAGATTTCTTCAACATTTTGCTGGCAATGGGATAATAAACAACCAAAGCCAGACCGGCGAATACAAACATTGCACCGATCGTGACCTCCTCCACTAAATCAGGAGGAGCCATCTGGCCGATGAAAACTGCAAGTCCAATAGCGATACAAACCATGCCCCATTTCAACGAGGACAGAGGCTGGCTTTTAAGCCTATCGGGAAAAAGGTATTTGAGGTTTTCATCCACCAACCCCTTGTTAATCAACTTCTTCCTGGTGCTATTTTCCACTATAATTTTGACGATAAAAGCCAAAACGACAAACAGCCCAATTGGAATTACTGCTTCCCAAACGTTAGTCATAGCTTTCTCCTTTCCTTTAGGTTTTCTATTTCGCCAATGTGTCTCTCACTTGCATTAGACAGACCAGGTTAAGAAAATGTTGCATCAATTTCTCAAAAAGAGCGCGATTGAGAAAGTCAAACAGAGAGACGTTCTGCTGGAGTGTCAAGCTTCAGCTTGACCCAGAGCTCTAACCCGGTTCACCTAAAGGTGAACACTCCAGGTAGCCGCTGTCCCCTTGGAATGATCATAACCTCACCCCTCTGTCCCCCTCTCCATTTGATGGAGAGGGGGATTATGGGGGAGAGGTAGCACCTCAAAAAAAACTGCAACATTTTTCCTTCTTAGGTGGTCTTATATTATAGGAAAAACGCCATGGCAGATAGCAAACGTCTTGTCAGGAAAATACTGGCCGGGAACACCAGAGCGTTCGAGTCTTTGATCGAAGAACAAAAGCGACTGGTCAGCCATATTGTATTTCGAATGGTCTCCAACTCATCGGATAGGGAGGATATCTGTCAGGATGTGTTTATGAAGGTCTATCAGAACCTGAAAGGATTTCAGTTTGAATCGAAGCTTTCCACCTGGATTGCCAAGATCGCCTATAATACGTGCATCAACTATTTGGAGAAGAAAAAGATTCCTCTGTTCGGTGATTGTTCTTCAGAAGACCAGACCCTGGACAGCTTCCCGGCAGAGGACATGCTTCCTGATGAATATGCAGAAAAAAAAGACGTTTCCCAACGATTGCAGACAGAGATTGACAAGATGCCGGTTCATTTTCGGATGATTCTGACACTCTATCATCTGGACAATTTGACCTACCATCAAATCACCGACATTATGCAAATGCCCGAAGGCACGGTAAAGAGCTACTTGTTTCGGGCAAGAAAGCTTTTGAAGCAAAGATTAATGGCGAAATATCAACCGGAGGACTTATGCCTGTAACACATTTAACCGATGAGGAAATCCAGGAATATCTGGATGGGAATCTTTCGCACCAAAAAAGAATATTCTTAGAAGCGCACCTGAAAACCTGCGAACTCTGTCAGGCGGCTTTGAAGCAGTATCAAAGCTTGTATGTGGGGCTAAAGCAGGATCAGGTTTTTGATCTCCCAAAAAGCTTTGCAAAATCCATCGTTGCGAAGCTTCCAATGGCAGAAAAAGCCAAATCCGGTTTCAACTATTCTGATATTCTCCTGGGAATTTTGGCGACTATTATTACGGCGCTTACAGCGTCTTATTATCTGGATTTAGGATCACTGGGCAGAAGGCTCACTCATATTCTCCTGCCGCATTATGAAATCGGCCTGAGACTTCTTGATGCGGCGAAAAGCCTTGTAACCGCTTTACAAGGAAACCTGAGCTTACTTGTTGTTGGAATATTGGTCCTACTTGTTACCGGCGCCCTCGACCGCATCCTTTTTCAGCCCCTCATTGGCCAGCGACGCCACGTGT
>JAGMFA010000085.1 GCA_023127875.1 Candidatus Zixiibacteriota bacterium | reverse complement strand
TTTATGGGCTTACGCAACCTGAAGGATCTGTTGAAAAACCCTATTGGCAGGGCTAAATGCCCTGCCCTATGAGTGATAAGTTGTTGTTCCCCATAGGGGCGGGAATTTATCCCGCCCCGAAGTATGGCTTTTTCAAGAAACCTCAAAAAAAGACTTGACAAAGCAGAATCGATGAATAAATTAGAAACCAGATAGAAACCTTTTAATCTAGTTCGGTGAAACTAGAAAAGGTGAGATGAAAATAATACGATTTAATATATTTGCCCTCCCTCTCAAGAACAGAGGAAGGGTATTTTTTTGCCCGTTTGTTTAAAAATGGGTTTTTGGGGAGTGCAAAAGCTTGTCCTATGGATCCCGCTTAGCGGGGCTTTTGCGATTCTTCCAAATCACAGTTTTAAAACCGCACCAGCAAGCTGATGCACTCCTACTAAGGAGGAACCAATTGCCCAGAAAACAAAAGACCATCTTGGTCATGGATGCAAAGACTATCGAGAGAGCTCAGGTCCGCATTGCCCATGAGATAGTGGAAAAGAACAAAGGCGCAGAGAATATGGCGGTCATCGGAATCAAAAACAGGGGAGCGTATCTGGCGGAGAGAGTTGCCAAGTTGATTGAAAAAATCGAAGGAGTCCAAATTCCGGTTGGATTGATGGACATAACTTTGTATCGGGATGACGTTCAGACCAAGTTAGAACAGCCTCTGGTTCAAAAGACCGAAATTCTGTTTGACGTAGTGGACAAGGTGATAATCCTGGTGGATGATGTACTATTCACCGGCAGAACCATAAGGGCGGCTTTAGATCAGATCATAGATTTCGGTCGACCTAAACGCATACAGCTTGCGGTCCTGGTGGACAGAGGACACCGCGAGCTTCCCATCCGGGCAGACTACGTGGGCAAAAACATCCCCACAGCCAAGGATGACCGGGTAAAGGTGAAGATAAAGGAGGTGGATGGAGAGGACAGTGTGTCTATTGTGAAGCAGTAGACAGTACACAGTGGGCAGTAAGCAGTAGGCAGTAAGCAGTAGGCAGTAAACAGTAAACCGTGAACTGTGAACTATGAACCGTTAGTGGCGGAGGATGGATGAAACTGAAAAGCAGGCATCTCCTCGGTTTGGATGGGATGAGCAGAAAGGAAATAAATCTAATTCTGGACACCGCAGAGACGTTTAAAGAGATTCTGTCACGTCCGATAAGGACCGTTCCAACGTTGAGAGGCGTTACTGTATTAAATTTATTTTACGAACCCTCCACTCGCACCCGCATCTCCTTCGAGTTGGCGGAAAAGCGTCTTTCCGCGGAGGTGGTGAATTTTTCTGAGGCCATCTCCAGCGCCCAAAAAGGAGAAACTTTAAAAGACACGGTGCAAAATATCGAAGCCATGAAGACCGACATGGTGGTGGTGCGGCATCAAGCCTCCGGTGTTCCCTATTTTCTGACCCAATGCCTGGACTCTTCCATAATCAATGCTGGAGACGGGGCACATGAACATCCCACTCAGGGGCTTTTGGATCTTTTTACCATTCGGGAAAAATATAAAAAAATCAAAGGTTTGAAAGTGGTCATCGTGGGAGATATAAAATACAGTCGGGTGGCGAGGTCGGACATCTGGGGATTTTCCATCATGGGAGCGGACGTATCCTTATGCGGTCCCACCACCTTGTTACCCGTGGAGATAGAAAAGTTGAGGGTGAAGGTATACTCTGATCTGGATAAAGCTCTGGAAGGCGCGGATGTGGTTATCGTTTTAAGGATTCAACTGGAAAGACAAACAGGTGGGCTTCTGCCCTCACTCCGGGAGTATACCAACAAATTCGGAATCATAAAAGAGAGACTAAAAAGGTTGAATGAGAATTTCACCATCATGCATCCGGGACCCATAAACCGAGGAGTAGAGATCACCCCGGAGGTGGCAGATGGTCCCCATTCGGTGATCTTAAATCAGGTGACCAATGGGGTAGCTATAAGAATGGCGGTACTTTATCTCTTAAGCGGAGGAGAAGGAAAAGTTGAACAAATCTGAAAAATTGAAAATCCCGTCTCCCGCCTACGACAGGATTTCTAAGCAGGCGGGAGAAGGAAAGGGTTCGGAATTTGATCTTGCCATCACCGGTGGGAGGGTGATCAATCCGGAAACCAAAATGGATCGAATCGCTGATATTTTCATCCGGGATGGAGTGATCAAAAGAACAGAGAAAACCAAAGGTAAAATCAGAGCAAGGGAGACAATCGACGCTAAAGGGAAAATAGTTGTGCCCGGCTTGATAGATATGCACACTCACTTAAGAGAGCCGGGAAGAGAGGATGAGGAGACCATATATACAGGCTCATGTGCGGCGGTAGCCGGAGGATTTGCCTCCATCTGCTGTATGCCCAACACCCAACCCCCCATTGATAATCAGGAGACGGTAAAATTCGTTTATCAAAAGGCAAAGGAAGCTAAATGTAAGATATATTGCGTGGGGTGTATAACCAAGGGACAAAAAGGGGAGGAGCTTACCGAGATTTATGATCTGGTTCGCTCTGGCGTGGTGGCGATCTCTGATGACGGGATGCCGGTTCCTAATTCCCAGGTTTTGCGAAATGCCTTAGAATACAGCCGTATGTTTGATCTGCCGGTGATATCGCACTGTGAAGATTTGAATCTTTCTTCTAGTGGGGTTATGCACGAGGGATTCGTTTCCACCACCTTGGGAATGTGTGGTATTCCCTCCATAGCTGAGGAAACAATAGTCGCCCGGGATATAAAATTGGCAGAGTTCACTAAAGCAAAAATTCATATCGCGCATGTCTCCACCGAAGGATCGGTCGATTTGATTCGCCAAGCCAAAAAGAAGGGAATAAAAGTTACCTGCGAAGCTACACCTCATCATTTCACCTTGACCCATGAGATAATAAGGACGTTCGATACCAACGCCAAAGTAAATCCACCCTTGAGGACAAAAAGGGATGTGGAGGCACTTAAAAGGGGGCTTTCCGATGGCACCATCGATTGCATCGCCACTGATCACGCTCCCCATTCGATTGAAGAAAAGGAAGTGGATTTCGACTCCGCCCCGTTTGGCATGGTGGGGTTGGAGACCGCTTTAGGATTGGTGATCACCGAATTGGTCAACAGAAGAATCTTATCCTGGACCCAAGCCATAGCCAAAATGACTGTCAATCCCGCAAGAATTCTTAATCTTAAAAGTGGAAGAATGAAGAGGAACTTTCCCGCAGATATAACCATCATAGATCCTAAAGTTTCCTGGATTGTCGATCCAACCAAATTTCAATCCAAGTCAAAGAATTCACCGTTTGGCGGAAGAAGACTTCAGGGCAGGGTTTTCTGCACCATAGTTGATGGGAAAGTGGTGTATGAAGGATAGTAGTTCTGGGGTACGCCCCGCCGATGGCGGAGCGCTTTCGAACTCCCAAAACACTTTTTCACACCCTGAAGATCCATCCCTACATTCTTTCATTATAAAGTTGTAGCGGAAATCTTTCCCTAGAATCCTGCGGACAGGTTTCCACAACTTCTCAATTATCAAAAAATTTCGCCAGACAGCAAGACATTTCTGATCTCCGATAGTATCGTCTTCCTTGTGTGGAATAAATCTGGTCGGGTCGAGGACGGTCATATCTAATAGCAGGACTGAGTTTCGGCACTTGCTGTTTTTGAGGCTGTCCCATATTTTCTGCAAAGATGGAAGAAGGGATGGATAGAATTGTTTTAGTGAATTGTTTTTGAAGTGATAGAATTTCTCTTTGAGGATGAGTCCTTGACGGATACTCTCGTCTGGGCGGGATGAATCTGAAAGGAGAGATTCTATCATGGAAGACAAAGATTTTGAAACAAAAATAATCAAGGCTCAAGTTTCCAAAACCTGTGTTTGTCCCCAGTGTAAAAAGGAGCAAACTTTTAAAAGACATAAAGAGCACTAAAAGAGGGTTAAAGATTCGTATGAATGCATACGCATTTGCCACAAAAACGGGTCTCGAAAATAATGCTTAACAAAATGGAATTTTCAAATTATAATTTGAAAAGTTATTACGTTTGTTAGCTTTCGAGTGGAAGATTAAAAGCAAAGGGGATTGCCTATTTGCCTTTGTGAATCCGCTTTTCAGGGGGGAAGTTTTTCTTTTGAATAGGCATTTTTTTAAAAGGCAAAAGGGTATAGTTTCATTTCCAAGAAGTTCCCAATGTTTCTGTACCAAAGCGTAAACCTTCAAATTCCCGTTTCCTACTTTGGCGGGGTTTCGGGAATAGAAGGAGGTGTAAAGATGAGGAGTAAAGTTGTTATCCTGTGCATGACCGGTGTTCTTTTGTTGCTCGGTCTGAATGGATCAGCCAATAGCCAGACGCCCGACCTGCCCGCAATGTTTGAAGTTGACACAATGGAGATAGCCATCGTATACACCACTGCCTATCCCGGCACGGAAGGCATGTGGCTTACTGTCTGGATGAAAAATTCCGTGCCGGTGTTGGGCTATGATTTTTATCTGGGAATAAGTAATCGAGATTTAGCCAGGTTTTGCCAAGACGATACCGGAGGCTGCGTGGTGAGCAATGGGGAGATCGCCGGTGGTTGCGAGTGTCTTGACGAAGATTGTCTGAACGTCCACACCTGGAACGATCAGATAGAAATTCCGCCGAACCCCAACTATGTTACACTTTTCAAGATCTGTGCCACTACTTGCTGTATCCCAGATTCGACCACTGATCGCTGTGCCCGCATCTACCTGGACGGTCAGCTATTTGGCGCAGGTGGATCCCAGTTACCCTTCCGTTACCATCAAGGTGAATTATGTGTTTGGTGGAGTGTGCCAGGAGATGCCAACGCTGACAGCTTGGTTACGATGGCTGATGTCGTCTTCTTGACCAACTATCTGTTCCGAGGAGGAACAAAACCCTGTGTGTGTGAAGCCGCCGACTGCAATGGTGATTGCGTGATCGATGTTGGTGACCTGGTCTATCTGATCGAATATCTGTTCAGGAATGGTCCTTTATCGGTCCCGGGATGTGTCCATTGCCCGCACGAGAATTGTTGGCCGGAATAGAATGAAACAGAGACCTCAGTGAGAACCACCCTCCTTTTTCGCCGCCTGTCCGGTCCCTTGACCGGGCGGGCTTTTTTTTATTTGGAGGAGGGTTTTTGAATAAGTCGAAGAAAAAGATCGGGCAAGGATTCACTGTGAAGGGTCTGTTGGGAAAGTGTGTTTGGGATGGACATGTTTTTATATTCATCTAAACACACCTGCCGTTGCGGGGATGTGAATGATAATTCGGCAGTGAACCTTGGGGATATTGTTTACCTTAACGAATATTTATTTCGTGGTGGTCCTCCACCGGTCGACCCGATTGAGCGCGGGGATGCAAATAACGATCGCGTAATTGATATGGGAGATATTATATATTTAATTAATTATCTCTATTATGGTGAAGCCTCTCCTAAATGTTGCTGGATACACGAGTAGGCAAAGACAAAAACTCGGCTTTTTTTTCAATAACTCTTCTCCACGCGGGTGTTCCCCAGACGGGCACGGATGCCCCCAGACGGGAACGTCCGCTCACCCGTACGGGTGCCTGCCCGTCTGGGGAACGCCAACAGGAAGAGAGTGTATTCTTTTTTCCTTGACTAAATTGGACTGCGTATATATTGTGTTTGTAATCGTGTGGTGTCCACAGGATCCATAGGGGAAGGAAAGTTGCCCCCTTCCGATCATAGCACTTGGGACTTTTCCAAGAGACAGTTTTTAAAAAATTTTTAAATTTTCGGGACGCTTGGGGTGTATATTAAATATTGACCACTAAGGAGGAAAAGATGGCAGAAAAACAAGATCTGGAAGCGGTAGAAAAGCTAAATGAGGCTCGGAACAAAATAAAAAACGAAATCAAAAAGGTGATCGTCGGGCAGGAGCGGGTGATCGATGAGCTTTTGATTGCGCTTTTGTCCAACGGACATTGCCTTTTGATCGGAGTGCCGGGATTGGCAAAAACTTTGATGATCTCCACCATATCCCGAATTCTTGATCTAAAATTCAATCGAATCCAGTTTACCCCGGATTTGATGCCCTCCGACATCACCGGCACAGAGATCATTCAGGAGACCGTCTCCACAGGTGAGAGAACTTTTAAGTTTGTCAAGGGACCCATTTTTGCCAACATCGTTCTGGCGGATGAGATAAACCGCACCCCGCCCAAAACTCAGGCGGCACTTTTGCAGGCGATGCAGGAACATGAAGTAACTGCCGGAAGTGAGACCTATAAGCTAACAGAACCCTTCTTTGTATTAGCCACCCAGAATCCCATCGAGTTGGAGGGAACCTATCCGCTTCCTGAAGCTCAACTGGATCGTTTCATGTTCAATATCTACGTGGACTATCCTTCCGAGGAAGAGGAGAACACAATTGTTAAGTCCACCACCAGCGCCTACGGCTGGGATCCGGAAAAGGTGATGGGAGGAGAGGAAATTTTAAGGCTACAAAAGCTTGCTCGGCGGGTACCGGTGTCGGATCACGTGGTCAACTATGCGGTCAGACTTGCCCGCAGCACCAGACCACACCAGAACAATTCCCTCACCTATATCAAAAACTGGGTCAACTGGGGAGCTGGACCACGGGCTTCTCAATACATGATCCTGGGAGCAAAGACCAAGGCAATCTTGGATGGCAGATATACCCCATCCACAGAAGATGTCAAGGCGACGGCAAAGCCAGTTCTGAGACACCGCATCGTCACCTCCTTCAATGCGGAAGCAGATGGAGTGGGGACTCCGGAGATTATTGAAAAACTGTTGCAAGATGTCAAGGAAGAATAGTTTGTCGAGGCTCGTTTAGCGGTGGGGAGACTGGTTTCGAAGCTTGAACTCAAAAATTCCCAACAGATTAAACAGATGAAGCAGATGAAGAATTTCAAGCATCGAGTTTCGTAACGAGCTTCGCTAACGATGCGAAGCATTCATACGAACAAATGAAAGAGGTTAAGGAGGGATAGTTTTTCGAAGCTGGTTTCTTGATGCCAAAGTTCGGTGGGTGAAGCTGGAAAAGTCCTATTTTGAAATGTCTTTGGAATTAAAATTAAAATCTCAAAAAGAGAGGTTTTTATGAGGAGGGGAGACGTTTTTAAAAGCTTTCTGTTTCTCTTTTTGATCTTTGCATTTTTAAGTTGCACCAGCAAGGAGAAACGGGCGGAGAAACATTTCAAAAAAGGTTTTGAGTATCAGGATCAGGGCAACTTAGATAAAGCCTTAGAAGAATACGGGAAGGCACTTCAACTCAACCCGAACTATACGCAGGTTTATACAAATGTGGGGACGGTCTACTTAGAGAAGAAAGATTACGATAAAGCCATCCAACAGTTTAAAAAGGTGATTGAGCTGAACTATTGGGATAGAAAAGCCCACTATAATCTGGGCTTGGTCTATCTTTATAAAGGAGAAGTAGAAAAGGCAAAAGAAGAAGTGAAATTTCTGAAAAGCATCCGTTCCGAACTTGGGGACATCCTGGAAAAGAAAATAGAGGAGAGGTAGACTACAATCGTGCCGGGTCCCCAGACCGACAGGTGACTGCTTGCTTCCCATCAGATCAAGGGATCATTAGTGTCCCCAAGATTTAAATGGTGTGGAGTTCCTCATTTTTCCAGCCTTACCTCGTTCCGCCTTAGGCGGGATGGCTACCAACTGCCCCTCCTTTATGGGAAAATCTTAAATACTCCCCCTTGTCATACAACACGTCAGCTTATTAAGGTTTTATGTGCTTAACATAGCCGACATAAAATCACCAAGAAATTTTTTTCCACACGATATATCATTTATCAATCTTGCAGGTCAACCATCCCGAAGGGCTCGTCCTGAAGGGTGGTTGAGAATCTTTCTTGTCAAGCAATGCCTTGGATGTTCTTGATCCTCGGAGCTACGGCAACGGACGGTAAGCCTCGAGACCTTCCGGCGGCGGCCGGGCTTTATTCATGCGAATAATGGAATACCCAAGTGTCGAGTTTATTATAGCTTCCCGTAGCTTCCACAACGATGGCATAATTCGTAGCTCAACGTTGTGTTCGGTTAAGGCAGCTAAAATATTTTCGATTTTAGTTTCGGCAATAGGAATAACCGGTTTGCGTGAAATATAATACCCCGCAACTTCGTCAACCAAAGTAAAGCCTTCAGAATTAAACTCATATTGATAAAGACAACTTTTTTGGATTTCTGGTAGCCAGCGAGTCTCAATCGCAACAACATACTTGGTGGAACTTCCGCCCATGAATTTGTCAACATCGTTAGGGTCACTTTCCTGCGAAGCAAAAAAAGTGACTCTGGGACAATCCCGCGGAAGTAAATAATTATGTAGATGATCCCAATCGATAGCCCATACCATCAAGCCTTTTTGCTTCGCACTTGGGTGTAGAGCAGGTCGAGGGTCAAATCGTTTAATACCTGGCTTATCGCTGATATGATATAGTTTAATATTCATCTTCTGTTGTATTCAGTCAACCATCCCGAACGGTGGTTGATCCATATGGATCAAGCACCCTATCCTACGGATCCGTCTGCCCAGACGGGCAAGCGTCCGCTTGGACGGGATGCTTGACCTACCAAAAGGTCTTCGTTACCTTATCGCTTCAGAAAGCGGAACTCCACTCGCCGATTTTGGGCGCGCCCCTCCTCTGTCTCATTGCTGGCTATGGGTTTGCCTTCACCGTAGCCTCTGGCGATCAAACTCGCATCATCGCATCCGACGGAAATGAGGTATCCAACCACCGATTGCGCACGTCTTTTCGATAAGTCA